>JAYVST010000141.1:0-7428 GCA_043775255.1 Burkholderiales bacterium | reverse complement strand
GTGGTGAATACCGGCACGCCATGGTGGGCGCAGGCCTCCACCACCAGCGCGGGCGCATTGACGCCGTCGGCAACGATGACGGCCGGCGGGCCGCCGCCCAGCAGTTCTGCCAGGAGATGCTGCTGGCGCGTGGCCGTGAGGGACGACAGATACTCGTATTCGGGCTGCCCGATCACCTGGATGCGGTTCTTGTGGATCAGGTTCAGGTGACCCACCATGTCGGCCACCGCATGGGTGGCATAGGCATCGGGGTTGAGGGTGTTGGCGGCGTGTTCTTCACCGCCGATCCAGGTCAGCGCCAGTTCTTCGGTGGTGTCGTCGAACAGCGCCCTAAGCGTGAGGGTTTGCATCGGGCCGGAATGTGATGAGTTCGCGATGGACGCCGGCGGCGTCGGACATGGTCGAAAGGGTCTCGCGCATCCGGCTGTCGGCGAACATTTCCGCCAGCGCGGCAAGGATTTGCAGATGGGCCTCGGTCGCCTTTTCCGGCACCAGCACGAAAAACAGCAGATTGACCGGCTTGCCGTCGGGCGCTTCAAACGGAATCGCCTCTTTCAGCCGCAGAAAAGCGCCGACCGGCGCGCCCAGTTTCGCAATGCGGCCATGGGGAATCGCGACACCCTGGCCCAGCCCCGTCGAGCCCAGCCGTTCGCGCGCCAACAGGCTGTCGAACACCGTGGCCCGCGCGATACCCTGGTGATGCTGGAACAGCAGGCCGGCTTCGTCGAACACGCGCCGCTTGCTCGAGAGGTCCAGATCGAGCACGACATTGGTGGTCGGCAGAAGACGTG
Organism: Burkholderiales bacterium; assembly: GCA_043775255.1. GTDB lineage: Bacteria > Pseudomonadota > Gammaproteobacteria > Burkholderiales > JAEUOS01 > JAEUOS01. The sequence goes on along the minus strand of JAYVST010000141.1, from coordinate 6,637 downwards.
CGATGGTCGAAGTTGCGCTGTGCGGTTGCGAGCTCATGCTGCCGCGGCGATCAACGGCGTCGCCGGGTTTGATTGAGGGGCGGATTATACGTCCGTGATCACGGCGTGACCGGCGGGCCGTTTCGGAGGCCCCGCGCTGCGCTCGAACGGCGCAGTGCGGGCAAACCAGCACTCCGAAAGTGTGAAGACGTCCCCGGGGCGAGGTCGGGAAGACCGGCACAGGCGAACTGTCGTGCCGCGAGCAGTCCAGGAACGGGATCGGACCGCGCGGCCGGGCTATCCATAACCCCTCAGAGCCTGTGAAGATTTCGTAGCGAGCGGGTCGAGGTCGGGTCGAGCAGCGCAGCCGTACTCCCGTACGGCGACTGAGGGAGCGCCTGCAGCGACCGTTCCCTGGCCGACAGGCCCGAGATCGGGCCGCGCAGTAGAAATATTCACAGGCTCTCAGTTGAGGAGGCGCTTGGGCGCCTCGTGCGTGCGTGCCTGCGACTTGTCCTTGTGCTTGATGATCTGTCGATCGAGTTTGTCGGCAAGCGTATCGATGGCGGCGTACATGTTCTCGTCGACCGTCTCGACATGAATGTCGTGCCCGCGGACATGGACGCTGACTTCGGCTTTCTGAGCGAGTTTTTCGACAGTCAGGATGACATTGACGTCGATGACGTGGTCGAAATGGCGATTGATGCGGGATAGCTTGGAATGAACGTAGTCGCGAATGGCGGGCGTGACGGAAACATGGTGTCCACTGACTTTGAAATTCATGCTGCCTCCTGAGCGATTCGAACCGTACGCTTCCGTCGTATCGACCGGACAATCCGGTTCATGTGGGCGACCTGCGCTTTTTTACGACTTGCGCCTTGCGCGCAGCCTACAAGGTGCAGCTTACAAGGTGCAGCTTACAAGGACTTCCGCAGATTGGCCGGCGGAATCTTGAGCGCGTCGCGATATTTGGCGATGGTGCGTCGCGCCACGACGATGCCCTGCTGGCCGAGAATGTCCGCAATCTTGGAATCTGACAAGGGTCGTTTGATTTCCTCCGAAGAAACGAGTTGCTTTATTAAAGCGCGGATCGCCGTTGAAGAGCAAGCACCTCCGGTGTCGGTAGCGACATGGCTGCCAAAAAAATACTTGAGTTCGAACAGTCCGCGCGGAGTGAGCATGTACTTGTTTGTAGTCACCCGTGAAATGGTCGATTCATGCAAACCGAGCTCGTCGGCGATCTCGCGCAACACCAGCGGCCGCATTGCCACTTCACCGTGGTCGAGGAAATGGCGCTGGCGTTCGACCACCGCCTGGGCCACCCGCTCGATGGTTTCGAAACGTTGTTGCACGTTCTTGAGCAGCCACTTGGCTTCTTGCAGCTGGGTGATCAGGCCGCCGCCTTCAGCGCCCGTGCTGCGGCCTCGCTCGCGGGCCAGGATGTCCGCGTACATGCGGTTGATCTTCAGGCGCGGCACGGCGTCGGGATTAATCGAAGCCTGCCAACCGCCCTTGGTCTTGCGCACGATCACGTCCGGTGTGACGTAACGCGTGTCGCTGGTGTCGAACTGCGCGCCGGGGCGCGGATTGAGCGAAAGAATGAGATCGCGTGCGGCTTTCAGGTCGGCTTCGCCGCATTTGCACATGCGCTTGATCTGCGCAAAATCGCGCGCCGCCAAGAGGCCCAGGTGTGAAGTGACGATGGTCCGCGCCAGCGTGCTCGCGTCATCGCGCGGCAAACCGTTCAACTGCAGGATGAGCGCCTCGGTCAGGTTGCGCGCGGCAATGCCGGCGGGTTCGCAGGTCTGCAAAAGCTTGAGCGCGGTGACCAGATCGTCGGCGTGGACATCCTGCTCCGGCGGCACCAGTTCGAGGATTTCCTCCATGGGCATGGTGAGGTAGCCATCTTCATCAAGCGCTTCTATCAGCGCGCTCACCAGTCCGCGGTCGCATGGCGAAAGGCGCATCAGCGTGATCTGGGCTAAGAGATGCTCGCGCAGGGAGGTACCGGCCGCGGCGATCTGGCGTCCCGGCGAGTCTTCGTCGTCGTCGCTGCGCGAGGCACGCGAGACCATCGCGGAATCGCGTTCGCCCCATTCCGGGTCGGGCGCGGCTTCGGTCGGCGCGGGGAAGGTGTCGGCGATGGATTCGGTCTGGACTTTTTCTTCGCCGCCGAACGTAACCGCTTCGGCCGGTGCGAATTCATCGGCTCGCTCCAGCATCGGGTTTTCGGACAGCATCTGCTCGATTTCCTGGTTGAGTTCGATCGTCGACAGCTGCAACAGACGGATCGACTGCTGCAACTGGGGCGTCAGCGTCAGGTGCTGCGAAAGTTTGAGTTGTAAGGCCTGCTTCATTTGGTTCTAAAGGCGAAAATTCTCGCCCAGATAGACGCGGCGCACATTTTCGTTATCGACGATGGCGCCCGGGACGCCGGCAGCCAGCACCCGGCCCTCGCTGATGATGTAGGCGCGATCGCAGATACCCAGGGTCTCGCGCACGTTGTGGTCGGTGATCAATACCCCTATCGACCGCTCCTTGAGAAACCTGATGATTTTCTGGATGTCCAGCACAGCGATCGGATCGACGCCGGCGAAAGGTTCGTCCAGCAGAATGAATTTGGGGTTGGTGGCCAGCGCGCGCGCGATCTCGACCCGACGCCGCTCGCCGCCGGAGAGCGACAAGGCGGGGTTGTCGCGCAGGCCGGCGATGTTGAGTTCGCCCAGCAGTTCGGTCAGGCGCGCATTGACGTGCGCGGTGTCGAGGCCCTGCAGTTCGAGGACGGCACGAATGTTCTCTTCGACCGTCAGTTTGCGGAAAACCGACGCTTCCTGCGGCAGGTAGGAAAGCCCGAGGCGCGCGCGCCGGTGCATCGGATGGGAGGTGACGTTGTCGCCTCCCAGGGTGATGGTGCCGGCATCGGCGCCGACCAGCCCGACCACCATGTAGAAGCAGGTCGTCTTGCCGGCGCCGTTGGGCCCGAGCAGCCCCACCACCTCGCCGTTGGCGACGTCGAACGAGACGTCCTTGACCACCTCGCGCGACTTGTATTTCTTCTTCAACCCGGCTGCCGCGAGATGGGTCATTTTTTCGGCGCTTCGGGGAAGTCGGCGCGCGGTGCGGCGACGCCGCCGGCGGGTTTGAGACTTAAGCCCGGACGCGAGTCGGCGGGGGCGGGGGGCGTTGCCGGCGCGCTGGTGCGCGGCTGCAGGATCGCGCGCACGCGGCCGTCCGGATTGTTCGGCGAAGCGGCATCGCGGCCGCCGATCACGTTGTAGAACTCGGTGCGGGCGTCGTAGGTGATGCTGCTGCCGCGCACTTCGTCGCCGCCCCTGAGGATGCGCGCACGGGTGATCAGTTCGGCCTTTTCGCTGCGCGCATCGTATTCGATGCGTTCACCCCAGCCTTCGATGTATTCATCGAGTCCTTCACGTTTTTGGCGGAAATAGGCGAATCCGCCCGGGCCCTTTTCCGCAGTACCGTGCTGGAAGCCTTCCGCATCCTGGCGTACGGTGAGGCGGTCGGCACGGATCACGAGCGTGCCCTGAGTCAGGGTCACATTGCCGTCGAATATGTTCACTTGGCGCAGATCGTCGTAGTTCATGCGATCGGCTTCGACGTGCACCGGCTTGTCGCGATCGGCTTTGTCGGCTTGGGCGTGCGGATTCACCGCGGCGATGGCGCAGGCGAAGAGGAGCTTTTGGTAAAGCGGAATGGGCATGGGGTCGAAGGCGCTGGCCGCGTCAGCGGACCGCTGGCGTTGCCGGCTCCTCTTTGGTGTAAACCGCCCGGGTTGCTGCGAGCAAGCGGAAGCGGCGGGTCCGGTTGTCGAATTCCATGCCGATGCCGGTTAAGACCGAGCCCGCCTGTTCGATGCGCACCGGCGCCGGCGTGTCGGCCAAATCCGCGTCGGGCAACACGCGTAGATAGCTGGTGGTGACCCGCATTTGGCCGGAGCTGCGGGTAGCCGGGCCGCGCGTGTCCGCAGCGCGCAGGATTTCGACGTTGTCGTGCATGTGGGCTACGTCACCACCTGCGGTGACAACGCCGCGGTCGGCCCGGATGAACAGCTCCGGCTTGTCTTGCTGCGCCTGTCGCAGCACCGGGCGGGTGAGGTGCGAACTGTCGTCGCCGGGAAAGTGGACCATTTTCTCGCTTGTCAGCACGTAGCGCGGAACTCCGGTTTCCGACAGGCGGGTGAGCGCGAAACGCTCCACGATGTAGTCCGGGTCGCGGCTGGGTTCCGGCGCTTCGGTCCAGCCTTCGATGCCGATGGTCTTCGCCAGCCAGAGCGTCAGCATCGCGAGCAGAAGCATCATCACCAGCGGAAACAGGGCGCCGGCGCCGCCGCGCGGAATCAGTTTCATTCGAGGTATTCCGCGATCATGGATTCGAGGCGGCCCTGCGCGTGGAGCACAAGTTCGCATACCTCTCGCACCGCGCCGCGCCCGCCCGGGCGGGAAGCGACATGGTGCACGCGGGACAGAACCGCAAGCGGCGCGCCCGGTACGCTGGCTGCAAAACCGGCGCGCACCAGCACCGGCAGGTCGAGCAGATCGTCGCCCATGTAGCCGGCCTGGCCGGCATCGAATTGCAGTTCAGCCAGCAGATCGTTGAAAGTCTCGAGCTTGTCCTCCACCCCTTGGTAGCAGTAGTGGATACCAAGGTCGCGCGCGCGACGATCGACCACGGCGGAACGCCGGCTCGTGATGATGGCCAGCTTGAGTCCGGCCTGGCGCAACATCTTGATGCCGTGGCCGTCGTGCGCATCGAAAGATTTTATTTCGCCGCCGTCGGCGGTGTACCACAGGCGGCCGTCGGTCAGGACCCCGTCCACATCGAAGGCCATCAGGCGCAACGGCGCCAGGCGCGCCTGCAGGACCGGTGGAAGTGGCGGAAGTGGCGGAAGTGGCGCAAGCGCCGGTAGCGGCGGTTTCGACTGGTTCATTGCTCAGACTACCTTGCTGCGGAACAGGTCGTGCATGTTGAGCGCGCCGATCAGCACACCTGCCTCGCCCACCAGCAACTGGCTGATGCCGGACGATTCCATCGCGTGCACCGCCTCGGTGGCAAGAGCGTCCGCACCGATGGTGCGCGGGGTGGCGGTCATGACGGCGGCGACGCGTGCGGCGCGGAAGTTGTCGATGCGCTCCAGGGCCCGGCGCAGGTCGCCGTCGGTGAACACGCCGACGATGCGCAGGCCTTCGTCGATCACCGCGGTCATGCCCATGCGCTTGCGCGAAATTTCCTGCACCGCCTCCGCCAGCGTGGCGCCGATACCCACGGCCGGAATCGCGTCGCCCACGCGCATGACATCGCGTACCCGGGTGAGCAGCTTGCCGCCCAGCGTCCCGCCGGGGTGCGAGCGGGCGAAATCGCCGGGACCAAAACCCTTGGCGTGCAGCAGAGCTACCGCCAGGGCATCGCCCATCGCCAGTTGTGAGGCGGTGCTGGCGGTTGGCGCCAGGTTGAGCGGGCAGGCTTCGCGCACGACACTGGTGTCTAGGCGCGCGTCGGCCAGCCGTCCGAGCGTGGACTCAGGGTTTCCGGTCACCGCGATGAGGCGTGCGCCGAGGCGCTTGACCGGGGGCAGGATGGCCAGAATCTCACCGGTTTCGCCGGAATTCGAAAAGGCGACCACGACGTCATCTGCACTGATCATGCCGAGGTCGCCATGGCTGGCTTCCGCCGGATGCACGAAAAACGCCGGCGTGCCGGTCGAGGCAAAGGTGGCGGCAACCTTGCGAGCGATGTGCCCGGACTTGCCCATGCCGCACACAACGACACGGCCGGTACAGGCCAACAGCAGATCGACTGCCAGCGCGAACGAGGCGTCAAGCCGCTGGCCGAGGGCTTCGACCGCCTCGGCTTCGATGCGGAATACCTCGCGTGCAAGCCCCAGCGTCTGCGCGCCGGTCATGCGCGGCGCTTGCGTTGAATGCGGCACTGCAGCAACGGATATCATGCGAGTGAGTATAGCAAACCGATCATCTGCGGATGCAAAATTGGCATCAAGATTGCAGTCGCAGCGGTTTTTTGCCGAAGTTCACCATTCACAGGCTATTGTGTGCCCTCAGGCAGCGCACCTTTGCCTTGCCGACCACCCTGACCGATGCCCAATACCCTCGAAATCGTCCTGATTTTCCTTGCCGCGTCGGTCGGCATCGTGGCGCTGGCGCGCAAACTGCACCTCCCGCCCCTGCTTGGCTATCTGCTGGCGGGTATTGCGATTGGCCCGAACGCGCTGGGATTTGTGCCCAATACGCCGGAAACTCGCTATCTGGCCGAGTTTGGTGTGGTCTTTCTGATGTTCTCCATCGGACTGGAATTCAACCTTCCACGCCTGATGGCCATGCGCGGCACGGTGTTCGGCTTCGGTTTGGCCCAGGTTTTGTTGACAACCTGCATGGGGGTGGTCGGCGCGGTCCTGGCGGGCATTGGCTGGCAGGCAGGCGTGGCGCTGGGCGGGGCGCTGGCGATGTCATCCACAGCCATTCTGGTCAAGCTCCTTGGGGAGCGAGGTGAACTCGAAACCCGGCATGGACGCGACGTCATCGCGGTGCTGCTCTTCCAGGACCTGGCCGTCGTTCCCTTTCTGGTCGTGGTGCCCGCCCTGGCCAGCGGACCCGAGAACATACCCGCAGCGCTTGGCATCGCG
>JAYVST010000140.1:0-3127 GCA_043775255.1 Burkholderiales bacterium | reverse complement strand
CCGTTCGAGATCGGACGCGCGGCCATGCGCGGCGTCGAAAGTGAAGGCATGCTGTGCTCGGCGCGCGAACTCGGGATGTCGGACGACCATGCGGGCCTGTTGCCGTTGCCGGCCGACGCGCAAGCGGGCGCCGATGTGCGCGCCCTGCTCGACCTCGACGACCGAATTTTCACCGTCAAGCTCACACCCAACCGTGCCGATGCGCTCTCGGTGCTCGGCATCGCGCGCGAAGTCGCTGGATTGACCGGTGCGGCGCTGCAGGCGCCCTCGTGCGCGCCGGTGGCGCCGCAGATCGATGATCGCCTGCAGGTGACCGTGCACGCGGCGGACCTGTGCGGCCGTTTCTCCGGCCGCGTGGTCAGGGGCGTCAATGCGCGCGCCGCAACGCCGCAATGGATGAAAGACCGCCTGGAACGGTCAGGCCAGCGGCCGATCAACGCCTTGGTCGACATCTCCAACTACATCATGCTCGAACTGGGCCGGCCGTCCCACATTTTCGACGTCGACAAGATCCATGGCGGCCACTTGCATGTGCGCTGGGGCCGGGTCGATGAGACGGTCAAGTTGCTCAACGGGCAAACCGTGACGGTGGACCAGAGCGTCGGCGTCATCGCCGATGCGTCGGGCGTCGAAGCCCTGGCCGGCATCATGGGAGGCGACGCCACTGCGGTCACCCTTGACACCACCGCCATATTCATTGAAGCCGCCTTCTGGTGGCCGGCGGCCATCCAGGGCCGCGCGCGCCGCTTCAATTTCACCACCGAAGCCGGCCATCGCTTTGAGCGCGGCGTCGATTTTTCAACCACGGTCGCGCACATCGAGCGCATCACGACGCTGGTCCTTGAAATCTGCGGCGGCAAGCCGGGTCCGATCGACGATCAGACCCTCGCGTTGCCCGCGCGCGCGCCGGTGCGCATGCGTATCGAACGCTGCCGCCGAGTGATCGGCGTGCCCCTGGAAAAGATCGCGATGATCGAAGCGCTGGAACGGCTGCGCCTGCCCGTTCGCGACCTGGGCGACACGCTCGAGGTGACGCCGCCGCCATTCCGCTTCGATCTGGAAATCGAGGAAGACCTGATCGAAGAAGTCGCGCGCATGTTCGGTTTCGACAACATTCCCGCCTTGCCGCCCAAGGCGCGTGCGGCGATGTTCGGCGCGCCCGAAGCGAAAAGAAGCCTGTTCGCGCTGCGCGATGTGCTTGCCGGACGCGACTACCAGGAAGTGGTGAACTACAGTTTCGTGGATGTGGCATGGGAAGCCGATTTCGCCGGCGCCAGCAAGCCGATCGCCCTGCTCAACCCGATCGCCAGCCAGATGGGCGTGATGCGCACCTCGCTGTTCGGCGGGCTCGTCGCCAATCTCGTCTACAACCTCAACCGCAAGCAGGCGCGCGTGCGCGTTTTCGAAGTCGGCCGCGTGTTCCTCCGGGACGCGACAGTCAGCGACGGGCCGCTGGCGGTGGCCGGCATCGACCAACCGATCATGATCGGCGCGCTGGCGTTCGGACCGGCGGCCGAAGAGCAATGGGACATCAAGGCCAAGAGCGTAGATTTTTTCGACATCAAGGGAGATCTCGAGGCGTTTGGCCACCCCGCGCTGGAACTGCGCTATGAAGCCGCGCCGCATCCGGCGTTGCATCCGGGGCGCTCGGCGCGTGTGATGTCGGGCGCGACATCGATTGGCTGGATCGGCGAGTTGCATCCGAAATGGGTCGCCGGCTACGACTTGCCGGGTGCGCCGGTCCTGTTCGAGGTGGATACGGCGGCGCTCGTGGAACTGGCCCTGCCCGCATTTGCCGAGCCTTCCAAGTATCCGCCGGTGATGCGCGACATCGCCATCGTGGTGGATGCGCAAATTCCTGCGGCAAACGTTCTGGCGACCCTCAAGGATGCCGCAGATGCGCGCATTTCGAGCATTTCCCTATTCGACCAATACCGCCCCGTCAAGCCCGGCGGCGACCTCGTTCAAACCGAAAAAAGCCTTGCGTTTCGGGTAGTTATGCAAGATACTCAAAGGACGTTGACCGATGCGGAAGCGGAGTCCATGAAGCAGAATCTGGTGGACGCCGTGGTGGCAAGACATCGCGCGCGATTGCGAGCATGACACCAGGGGAACCCGGTTGGGGTGGTGTGCATGCCGCCAGAAAACCGGGATCCATTTCGACAATTCCCGACATCGCAACGAGGGAGCATGGAAGAGCAGAACACCAAAGAGCGCCCGCCAGCGATCGGAGAGGGCGCGTCCGCGCAAACTCTGACCAAGGCCGAGCTGGCTGATCTTCTGTTCGAGAAGGTCGGCCTGAACAAGCGCGAAGCCAAGGACATGGTGGAGACCTTTTTCGAAGAGATCCGCACGGCGCTTGAAAGCGGCAGCAGCGTCAAGCTGTCCGGGTTCGGCAATTTCCAGTTGCGCGATAAGCCGCAGCGTCCGGGTCGCAATCCCAAGACCGGCGAAGAAATCCCCATCACCGCGCGTCGGGTGGTGACCTTTCACGCCAGCCAGAAACTGAAGTCGATGGTGGAGGCGCACTACGGTGGCGGTAGCGCGGACGTCTGACCGCGGTGCGGCGATCTTGCCGCCGATACCCGCCAAGCGCTATTTCACCATCGGTGAAGTGAGCGAATTGTGCGGGGTCAAGCCGCATGTGTTGCGCTACTGGGAACAGGAATTCACGCAGTTGAAGCCGGTCAAGCGGCGCGGCAACCGGCGCTACTACCAGCACCATGAGGTGCTCCTGATCCGCCGCATCCGCGAACTTCTCTACGAGCAGGGGTTCACCATCAACGGGGCGCGCAACCGGCTCGACGAAGGCATGGGCGTCGGGCTCAAGACCGAAGCCGCCACTGCGGCAGCCGCGAAAAATGCCGGCTCTGCCCCCGCTCTGGCTGACTTGCGCAAGGAATTGCAGTCCGTCCTGGACTTACTGCGCTAGCCGCCTGCCGGTCTTGCGGAACGCCGGCGGCCACCGGCATCATGCCCATGCACCGTGGCAATGCTTGTAGTTCTTGAACGCCGGCTGCCCCCGGCGTCATGCCGATGCGCCGTGGCAATGCTTGTACTTCTTGCCGCTGCCGCAGGCACATGGTTGGTTGCGCGCCTGCTTGCCCGGCGCCTGGACCGGCTGCGC
>JAYVST010000139.1:0-5839 GCA_043775255.1 Burkholderiales bacterium | reverse complement strand
GTGACCTACCTGGACGATGAAGAAGCGCGCCTTGCGGAGGCGACCAACCGTGGCGTGGTAGCCCGCCCGTGGGAACTCTGGAAGCGGCAGGTCGAGGGCGGCTGACTCACAGACCGAACGTACAGACCGAACGTACAGACCGAACGTACAGCCCGAACGTACAGCCCGAACGTACAGCCTGATCGCACAGCCTGATCGCACGCCCGCCCGCACTGTCCGAACGCACAGCCCGCTCGCACTGTCCGGGCCGCATGGACCCCGTGACCGCCGCGTGCGCTTCAGGGTCCGAGCAATGCCCCGACCGCGATGCCGAGCATGTCGCCCGACACCTTCTTGCCCTCACCCAGCTTGGCCTTCAGAACGTGGATCCGCCCGCTCTGTGAAGTAACGACTAGCTTGCCGTCGGCCGCCTCAACGACTTCCCCGATCTTGCCCTTGACCGCGCCGAACGTGGCCACCTTTTCAAGGCGCGCCTCGTAGATCCAGAGTTTGGCGCCGTTGAAAATGGTCCAGGCACCCGGCGCGGGACTGCAGCCGCGAATCAGGTTGTAGACGATGCTGGAATGGTTGGCCCAGTGAATCTTCGATTCGGCGTCGCGGCACCAGCCTTCATAGGTGGCCTGCGTTTCATCCTGCAAAGTCTCGGTGTGTTTTCCCGCCATCACCAGATCCGCCGCCTCGAGCATGGCTGCCACCCCCAGCGGGAACAAGCGGTCGAAATAAATCGAACCGAGCGTGTCGTCCGGGCCGATCGGCGTCTTTTTCTGCAGGATGATGGCGCCTTCGTCGAGTCCGTCGGTGGGACGGAAAATCGTCAGGCCGGTTTCCTTCTCGCCACAGATGATCGGCCAGGAAATCGAGGAGGGGCCGCGATACTTGGGCAACAGCGAGGGGTGGTACTGGATCGTGCCGTGCTTCGGAATGCTCACGAAGTCCTGTGGCGCGAACTGCAGCACGTAGGCCATGATGCCGATGTCGGCATCGGCGGCCTTCATCGCCGCGACCGCCTCGGGGGCCTTGAGGGATTTGAACTGGTGCACCGTGAGCCCCTTGTCCTGTGCCGCCACCCGCAATGCGTCCGGGCGCGCGCCCTCCTTTTCCGGTGCGCAGAAAACCGCGCCGATCCGGTCGCCGCGCGCGAGCAGTGCTTCAAGCACCGCCTTGCCGAAGTCCTGCTGGCCGATGATGGCAACTCTCATTGTCTGGTCTCCTGAAGGTCGAACAAACGGGCACAGCGGGCGCCCATCGAAAAAAACGTGCCGGCGGGGTGGATCAGCCGGCTTTTTTCGGCGCTGCGCTGAACGCGCCGGCGTGCTTCAGCGTCGCAACTTTCGACGCGTCGTAACCCAGCACCTGGGTCAGCACCTCGTCGGTGTGTTCGCCCAAGGTAGGCGAGCGTTCGATCTTCGCCGGCGAGGCCGACAGCTTGATCGGCATGCCGACATTCCACCATTTGCCGCGCTGCGGATGGTCGAGTTCAACATACATGTCGCGCCCGCGCACATGTTCGTCGGTCGCCAGGTCCTGGGTCGACATGATCGGCCCGCAAGGGACATCGAGTTCGTTCAAGATCGCCATGAACTCGCGCTTGGTGTACTTTTCGGCGAACTTGTTGATGAGCGTCCACATCAACTGCTGATTCTTGCGTCGCTCGCCGATGGTGGCGAATTGCGGATCGGAATCCAGGCCCGGAAACTCGACATCCGGTCCGATACGTCTGGCCAGCGGCAACCACACCGCCTCCTGCACCACAACGTAAATCCAGTCATTGGCGCCGTGCGGCTTGCAATGGATGGCATTGCCCAACTGCCCGCCGCCCGAGTCGTTGCCGGCACGCGGCACGTCGTGCATGCCCTTGTAGGTCGGCACCGAATACTCGGGCAACGGGCCATGGTCGAGACGCTGGTGATCGCGGAACTTGACCCGGCACAGGTTCATCACCCCGTCCATCATCGCCACCTCGACGTACTGGCCAAGCCCGGTTCGATTGGCCTGATGCAGGGCGCCGAGCAGGCCGATCGCCAGGTGCAGGCCGGTACCGGAATCGCCGATCTGCGCGCCGGTGACGAACGGGGCGCCGTCGGGTACGCCGGTGGTGCTCATGGCGCCGCCCATCGCCTGCGCCACGTTCTCATAGGCCTTGAATTCGGCATACGGGCCGGACGAGCCAAAGCCCTTGATCGAGCCCATCACGATCTTCGGGTTGATCTCGTGGATCTTTTCCCAAGTGAACCCAAGGCGATCGAGCACACCGGGGCCGAAATTTTCCATCACGATGTCGCACTTCTTGACAAGGTCGACAAACACGGTCTTGCCCTCGGCCGATTTCATGTTCACCGTGATCGAACGTTTGTTGCAGTTGAGCATGGTGAAGTACAGGCTGTCGGCGCCCGGCACGTCGCGCAACTGGCCGCGCGTCGCGTCGCCCTGCGGCGGTTCGAACTTGATCACGTCGGCGCCCATCCAGGCGAGCAATTGCGAGCAGGTCGGCCCTGCCTGCACGTGAGTCATGTCGAGAATGCGAACGCCTTTGAGTGCTTCCATGAGTCTGTCCAGTGGTTGTCTTGCGATGCGAAAGCGGGGAAAGTACTATAGTTTTACGCGGCCTGCCACGCCTTGACCGATATCAAAACTGCATTGCCGTCCGCTTTAGCCGGCGCCGGCGCCGGCCCGGGTCGGTCATGCAGGCGGTCGCATATAATCCTACGCTTTAGGAACGGCATCCGGGCGATTGGGCCCGACCCACGTGTCGTCGCCATGACCAGCATCGCGTCCCACCCGCAGCGCAACAGCATTCGCGTCCAGTTGCGTCAGAATCTGACCCTCGCGAAGCTTGGTGCGCCTTACTGGGACGAACTCGAACCAAAGCTTGAAATCGCCGAATACGCCAAGGGCGCGATGCTTGTCACCCAGGGCTCGGCCGAGATGGAGCAGTTCTTCATCCTCGAAGGGATATTGAAGCGGGTGGTTGGCAACTCCGACGGCAAGGAAATGATCCTGCGCCTGGCGGCCGAAACCGAGATGGATACCAGTTACGCTGCCTGGCGCCTTGAAACGCCGACCCCCTACAGCATCGTCGCGCTTACCAAGTGCCGCGTGGCGCGATTGCCCATGGAAGCCTGGGTGGAGTTCCTTGAGCATCACGGCGAGGTCAAGCAAGCCTTCGAATACGAGGTCATGCGCCTGATGTCGGAGGTGATGGCCCATACCATCACCCTGCACCTGCTCGACGCGCCCGGCCGGCTGGCGCGTTTCGAACGCAAACATCCGGCGCTGATCGACCGCATTCCCAAGAAGGAACTCGCGGCCTATCTGAATATCACCCCGGAGACGTTGAGCCGGGTCAAGACCCGCAAATAGCGCAGCCGCCTCGGCCGTGGCAGCGGGATCCCTCCGACTAGCCGCGGCGCATGCGCGCCATAAATGCCGCTATGAACGGCCACGCCAGGAGGGCCATGGCCAGCGCGGTCATGCCGCCGACTAAGCCGTTGCTGAAGAAAATGCCGAGATCGCCCTGCGAGACCAGCATCGATTGGCGAAACGATTCCTCCGCTCGGTCGCCCAGCACGATCGCCAGAACCAGGGGCGCCAACGGATAGTTGAGTTTGGAAAATACGTAGCCCGCAATGCCGAACACCACCATCATGTACACGTCGAACATCGAGCCTGCGACCGTATAGGCGCCGATCGCGCAAATCACCAGGATGACCGGCGCGATGATGGCGAACGGGATGCGCAGGATCGCCGCGAAAAAAGGCACGCAGGTAAGCACGACGATAAGTCCGGCAATGTTGCCCAGATACATCGAGGCGATCAGGCCCCAGACGAAATCCTTCTGCTCGGTGAACAGCAGGGGGCCAGGCTGCAGACCCCATATCAGCAGGCCGCCGAGCAGAACTGCCGCAGTCGGCGAGCCCGGCACCCCAAGGGTAAGCATCGGCAACAAGGCACTGGTGCCGGCAGCATGCGCGGCGGTCTCGGGAGCGATCACGCCTTCGATTTGCGGATTGTCGGTGCTGCCGAAGTCGGCGCCGCTCTTGCTCATGCGCTGGGCCACGCCATAACTCATGAACGACGCCGGTGTCGCGCCGCCCGGCACGATTCCCATGAAACAGCCGATGGCACTCGAACGAATCGAGGTGAGCCAGTATTTGGGCAACTCGCGCCAGGTATCGAGCACCACACGCGCATTCATTTTCGCCTGCGTGCCCCTGAACTCCAGGCCTTCTTCGAGCGTCCTGAGTATTTCTCCTATCCCGAACAGGCCTATCACGGCGATGAGAAAATCGAAGCCCTTGAGCAGTTCCGTATGGCCGAAGGTCAGGCGCAATTGCCCCGTGACCTTGTCGAGCCCGACAGCCGCTAAGGCGAAGCCGAGCATCATCGCGGCAACGGTCTTCATCGGGTTGCCCTTGCTCATGCCGATGAAGGCACAGAACGTCAGCAGATAAACCGAAAAATATTCCGGCGGCCCGAACTTCAGCGCGAAGCGAGCGACAAATGGCGACAGGAAGGTGATCAGGATCACCGCGACCAGCGCGCCGACGAATGAGGATGTGAACGACGCCGTCAATGCGCGCCCGGCATGCCCGTTCTGCGCCAGCGGATAGCCGTCGAAGGTGGTGGCGACCGACCATGGCTCGCCTGGAATGTTGAACAGGATCGATGTGATGGCCCCGCCGAACAACGCGCCCCAGTAGATGCATGAAAGCAGGATGATGGCCGAGGTCGTGCCGCCCGGCGTTTGCGCCATCGTGAAGGTGAGCGGCAGCAGGATCGCCACGCCATTGGCTCCACCCAAGCCCGGCAACACGCCGATGAGCACGCCCAGCACCACGCCGACGAACATGTAGACAAGGTTCATCGGCGACAGCGCCACACTGAACCCATGCATCAACGACGATAGTTCTTCCATCTCGGCGTTCCTAGCTCAGGCCAAGCAAGGCTTCAAGCGGGCCTTTGGGAAGCGGCACCTTGAACCAGACTTCGAACAACAGGAAAAAGAACCCAACCACACCGATCGAGACCGGCGCAATGCGGGTGGCCGGATAGTGCCCGAGCCTCCACATGAACCAGCCGATGAACAGCACCGATGCCACATAAATGCCGAGCCAGGCGATAGCCCCCGCGTAGATCGCCAGGGGTATGAGCACCGCGAGAACCATCTTCAGTTGCGGCACCGTCACAAACACGCCGTGGGTGCGGGCCAACAGCGCCTTGAAGAAGGTGAATAGCGAGGAAACGCACAATATCAGGCCGATATAAAAGGGAAAGTAACCTGCCTGCGGGCCGTCTTCCGCCCAGCGGACTCCGAGACGCAGGCTATCGTAAATGACAACCGTGCCGATCAGGACGAATACGGCCGCGACAGCCATTTCGAGCGTGCGAACAGAGGCAGCCGGGCGTTCAGGTGATTCGTTCATGGGTGCAATCCATCCGCCGGACCGGGCGGTAAATTCAGACGAGCGACCTTCGGCACCGCCACGCGGTGACGACTGCGGAACAGCCGGGATGAAATCTACTTGGCGCCGGCCAGAAACCCGGCCTCTTTCATCAATTGCTGATGACGCTGCTCTTCCTTGCCGACCCAGGCGCGATAGTCATCGCCCATCATCGTGGTGGTGTTGAAGGCGCCCTTCTCCATGAAGTCCTTCCACTCCGGCGTCTCGCGCACTTTCTTCATCAGGCTGACGTAGAAGACCTTCTGGTCCTCGGTCACCCCTGGCGCCATGAAAATCCCGCGCAGCATCAGGTAGTCGACATCGACACCGGCCTGCTTGCAGGGCGGAATGTCGCCCCAGGACATCGTCTCGGTTACTTTTTGCTTGTACGGCATGCG
>JAYVST010000138.1:0-19792 GCA_043775255.1 Burkholderiales bacterium | reverse complement strand
TCCTTGATGATCACCTGGGTGTATTCGCGCAAGTGCGCCAGCGGCAGTTCGTGTTCCAGCAATTGCGCCGCGCCACGGATGCCCCCCAGCGGATTCTTGATTTCGTGGGCCAGATTGCGCATCAATTCGCGGTTGGCCTCTGCCTGTTCGTTGAGGCGCTCTTCCCGCGCGACCTTGATCTGCTGGTCGATGACACGAAATTCGGTGAGCAACCTCGCGGGCGGCTGATCGACCGGCGTGATCACGCAGGAGACCGGTATCGGATCGTGCCCGGAGACGGCCAACACCAGTTCCTGGGTGCGGTGGCTCCAATGCCCGGCAAGCGCCTCCTCCAGCGACAATTCCCATCCCGGCCCGCCCGAAAACAGCTGCCGCACCGGCTGGCCGACCAAATTCTTGAGACTTGCTTCGACCAGATCCTCGACCGCCGGGTTGCCGTGGATGACCTTGCAGTCCGCGTCGAGCAGCAATATGGCCGACGGCAGCAGATCGAGACCGGCATAGGCGGACAGCGCCGCGCCGGACGGGTCCGGCACGACCACTGGTCGCGAAGTCGGGTTCTTCCTGGCCATCTCGTGGGGCGGCGTCCCGCGCACCGGCTTACCCGGTGCGGGATAACTCCGCTTCTCTGATCTTGTGGATTTTGCGGTGCAACGAGGCCACCGGCGGGAGTGCCGTTGTCTCGCGTGGGTTAGTTGCGCACCGTACCGAGTTCGCGACGCAACGATTCAACGTTGGCTTCGCTGCGGGAAATGTCGGCCTTGAGCTTCTCGACCCGATCGAGATAGGTCTGGTAATTGCGCTCGTTGCCGCGCCGCTCGGGTTCGCCGTTGCCAAACTCCGCCTTCAGGTCGGCAAGCAGCTTTTGTTCCTTCGCCATCTCATCCTCGAGAATGCGGCGCCGATCACTGTCGCGCGTGCGTTGCGCACCGGTGTCGACGCGCGCCGCTGGCGCCTTGCCATCGGCTGCGGGACGCGGCGCAGGGCGCGTGAACGGGGCCGTATTTACAGCTTCGGTCTCGATCTTCTTGCAACCTTTGTTATCGCCGACATTGCGATATTCGACCTTGCCATCGGCATCGGTGCAGCGAAACACCCCTCCACCTGCGGCGCCACTGCCGCCCGACGGCGCAGAGGCGGGCGCAGACGCCGGAGCGGTACTTCCTGTAGCCGCCTTGCCCTGTGCCAAAACCTCATGGGGCATGGCAAGGCAGCCGGCCCAAAAGGCGCAACAAAGAAACGCTTGAAAAGTTTTACCGTCCATCACACTGGTGCTCCCTGTCGGCAGACGCCATGGGACATCGCGCGCGCCATCTCCGGAATGTAACGCCCGGCCAGAAGAACAGTTTACCGCGCCGCGCCGGTTAGATCGATTCCCGGGTGCGCCGATAGCGGCCACGCCACGAAAAACGGCACGTCCGAAAGGGGCGTGCCGCTCGCAACGCCGCAAGCCGGATCAGGCGCTGTAGTACATCTCGTACTCCACCGGATGGGTGGTCATGCGGAAACGGGTGACGTCAGCCATCTTCAGTTCGATGTAGGCATCGAGCATCTCGTTGCTGAACACACCACCGCGCGTGAGGAACTCGCGGTCATGGTCCAGCGCTTCGAGCGCCTGCTCGAGGGAGGAGCAGACCGTCGGAATCTTCGCATCTTCTTCCGGCGGCAGGTCGTACAGGTTCTTGTCGGCCGGATCGCCGGGATGGATCTTGTTCTGCACGCCATCCAGACCAGCCATCAACATGGCGGTGAACGCAAGGTACGGATTCGACAGGGGATCCGGGAAACGCACCTCAATGCGGCGCGCCTTGTCCGACTGGACATAGGGAATGCGGATCGACGCCGAGCGGTTGCGCGCGGAATAAGCCAGTTTGACCGGCGCCTCGAAGCCCGGCACCAGGCGCTTGTAGGAGTTGGTGGTCGAGTTGGTGATGGCGTTCAGCGCGCGCGCATGCTTGATGATGCCGCCGATGTAGTACAGCGCGAATTCGGACAGACCCGCATAACCATTGCCGGCGAACAGGTTCTTGCCGTCCTTCCACACCGACTGGTGCACATGCATGCCAGAGCCGTTGTCGCCGACGATGGGCTTGGGCATGAAGGTAGCGGTCTTGCCATAGGCATGCGCGACGTTCATGACCGTGTATTTGAGGATCTGCAGCCAGTCCGCACGCTGCACCAGCGGCGCGAACTTGGTGCCGATTTCACACTGCCCGGCGTTGGCGACTTCATGGTGATGCACCTCGACCTCAACGCCCTGCTGCTCAAGCAAGAGGCACATCTCGGAGCGCATATCCTGCAGCTGGTCGAGCGGGGCGACGGGGAAGTACCCGCCCTTGACGCCAATGCGGCCGCCACTGTTGCCCTGGCCGTCGACCCGATCGTCGGTCTGCCAGGAAGCTTCGGACGACCAAACCTGGCAAGACGAGCCGGACATGTCAACGCGCCACGCGACGGAGTCGAAAATGAAAAATTCGGGTTCCGGGCCGAAATAGGCGACGTCGCCGATGCCGGACGACTTGAGGTAGGCGTCGGCGCGATGCGCGATCGAGCGCGGGTCGCGATCATAGCCCTTGCCGGTGGAAGGTTCGACCACGTCACACGTGAGAATCAGGGTGTTCTCATCGGTGAACGGATCCATGTGCGCCGTTGTCGGGTCGGGCATCAGCAGCATGTCGGAGGCTTCAATGCCTTTCCAGCCGGCGATCGACGACCCGTCGAAGGCGTGTCCTTCGGTGAACTTGCTTTCGTCAAAGGCCTTGACCGGCACAGATACGTGCTGTTCTTTCCCTTTGGTGTCGGTGAACCGGAAATCGACAAACGCGACCTCCTGATCCTTGGCCATTTTCAACACATCGCTGGCATTGGTTGCCATTTCCTGATCTCCTGAAGATTCGATTTGTCAAACCACACGTGTCATCGCACTGAGAAACTAGTCTTGCCGTCCGAATAAAAAGCATCTTCTGTGCCACGCTACGCATGTATCATCCGCGTTTGCAACCCCACCCAGATCCATCACAAGCACGCCGAAACTGCACTCTAATCGGCCGATCATTGTGCCACATTGACTGTGACAAGCCCCTCGCACATCCGCACCATAATGAATCACTTGGCAGACAAGGGCACCGCATTAGTGCGATCAATCGGGCATCAAAGACCCGCCGCCGCGCGGATGATTCGGCATGCAACAAAACTGTGCTGCATCGGCTTGAAACTTGCGTGCTTGGCCTGGGCGCCGATCGCGATGGCGCAAGCGCCAATCCGCGACCGCAGCGACGCCGTTGCACCGATTGAAGGCGCAAGACGCGCAGCCGATGCCGCACGAAATGCTCTGGTAGCTGCGGAAAACCGCCAGGCGGCGGCAACTTCGCGCAGGAAACAGGCCGAAGAAGCCATGGCTGCGGCGCAAAAGGAAATCGAAGCGGCCCGCATCGAAGAGTCCGGTGCCGACGTCGAACTCGCCCGCTCAAGGCAATCGGATGAAAAGGCGCGCGCGGCGCTGGGCCGCGTGCTCGACGCAGGCAAGTAGGGTCAAACGCAATGCCTGTAACGGCCGCATCCGACTGGTACAATCAGGATCTGCCGCAGAAGCCCCCGCAATTGCCACGAGCCGTCGCCCGGCCGCAGGCCGGTCGAGCCTCATCAGCGCACCCCACGCTGGCACCATTTCAATCACTGTCCATCCATGTCATTTGACTCATTCGGCCTCGATCCGCTCATCCTCAAGGCGATCGCCGAAGAAGGCTACACCGAACCCACGCCGATCCAGGCCCAAGCCATTCCGGTAGTGCTTCAAGGCAAGGATGTGATGGGCGCAGCCCAGACCGGCACCGGCAAGACTGCGGGGTTCACCCTGCCGATCCTGCAGATGCTCGCGCCGCTGCAGAACATGTCGCCCTCGCCGGCGCGCCATCCGGTGCGCGCCCTGATGCTGCTGCCAACCCGCGAGCTTGCGCTGCAAGTGGCCGAATCGGTGGCCACCTATGGTCGCCACATGCAGATTCGCTCCACCTGCGTGTTCGGCGGCGTCGACATCGCGCCCCAGTTGAAGATCGTGCGCGCCGGTGTCGAAATCCTGATCGCCACGCCGGGACGGCTGCTCGACCACATCGAACACAAGAGCGTGAACCTGGGGCAGGTGCAGATACTGGTGCTCGACGAAGCCGACCGCATGCTCGACATGGGCTTCATGCCCGACATCAAGCGCATCATCGCGCTGTTGCCCGCCAAGCGTCAAAACCTGCTGTTCTCCGCCACGTTTTCGGAAGAGATCAAGCGTCTTGCCAGCGGCATTCTCAGGAGCCCGCAACTGATCGAAGTGGCGCGTCGCAACGCCACCGCCGACAATGTGCGCCAGGTAGCCTATGCCGTAGCCTCCGATGAAAAAAGGGCGCTCCTGCAGCACCTGGTACGCGACAAGGGGATCAAACAGGCGATCGTGTTCTCCAACACCAAACTGGGCACTGCGCGCCTGGCGCGTTATCTGGAGCAACAGGGCCTCAAGGCCGATGCGATTCACGGCGACAAGTCGCAGGGCGAACGCATTGCCGCGCTGGACCGCTTCAAGAGCGGCGAGATCGAACTCCTGATCGCCACCGACGTCGCCGCGCGCGGTCTGGACATCCAGGAAATGCCCTGCGTGATCAACTATGAGTTGCCGCATGCCCCGGAAGACTACATCCACCGCATCGGCCGCACCGGCCGCGCTGGCGCTGAAGGTGACGCCATCTCGTTCTTTAGCCCGGACGAGGAAAAATACCTGATCGACATTGAAAAGCTGATCAAGGTGAAGATCGAGCGGACGGCGGCGCGCGGCTTCGAGCCGGTGGCCGCTGAACCGCATTTTCAAGCCGGCCGCCACGAGCGCAGCCGCGGGCGCTTCGATCGCGAGAGCCCGTCGCGCCATACGCGCAACGTCAAGATCGAAAAGATCGATCCGTGGTTTCTCAAGCCCTACGAAGAGGGAAGCGCACCGAAACCCGCGAGCACCCCAAAGGCCGAAACAGTTCCACCGGTACCGACCACGGCGAAGAAAACCGGCGTCGGGGCGTTGCTGAGCGGGCCGGCGAAAAAACCCTGAGTCCTGCGGGACTCTGTGTTTGCATGCGCATCGCGCGTCGGCTTCAGCGCCCGGCGCCGCGCCCGACCTCGGCGCCGAAATCCAGCAGTTCCTCGCGCTTGCCGCGTCCGCACTTGCGCAGTTCGCCGCTGGCCGTCGTGATGATCAACTCGGTCTCGCCGATGATTCCATCGACCAGCTTGTAGACGCCCCAGCCGATCAGCGGCAACATCAGAAACCAGATCACGCCGCTCGGGACGTGGACATAGCGTCCGTATGCCTCACCGTCCGGCGCTTTGTCGGTCATGCGCTTTTCGATGGCCATGCCGAGCGCATTGAGCGATGTTTCCAGCGGCCGGTACGCGACGCCGAAACCGATGGCCGCGCAGAGCAGGACGGCTCCCCAAAAAGCGCCCGACAGATTGCGCGCGAATCCGGCGTGCACCGACGTCAAGGCGCAGAGCGGAACGCTCTGTTCACTGGCTTCGCTTTCGAGGACGATGCGGCGCGTCGTCAGGATGGCCGTGCCGCCGAACGGCCCGAGCCCGAAGGGGGCTTCGGCAACCAGCGTTTCGTCCCGGGCGAGTTGCACTAGATTTGCGCGGCGGCCAGCGCCTGGTCCAGATCCCAGAGAATGTCGTCGACATTCTCGATCCCCACCGAAAGCCTGATCATGTCCGGCGTCACGCCGGCCCGGCCCTGCTCTTCATCGTTCAACTGCCGATGGGTAGTCGAAGCCGGATGGATGATCAGCGTCTTGGCGTCGCCAATATTGGCCAGATGGCTCATGAACTGCGCCGCCTCGATGAACTTCTCTCCCGCTTTCAGGCCGCCCTTGACGCCGAAGGCGATGATGGCCGAAGGTCCCTTGGGCAGGTATTTCGCGGACAGCGCGTGATAGCGGGAGGACGGCAACCCCGGATAGCTGACCCAGGCCACCGAGGCGTGCGCCAACAGGAACTCGGCCACCCGCTGCGCATTGGCCACATGGCGGTCCATCCGCACATGCAGGGTTTCGAGGCCCTGGATCAGCATCCAGGCATTGAAAGGCGAGATCGCCGGGCCGAAGGTGCGCACCACTTCCATGCGCGCCTTCATGGTGTAGCCAAAGTCGCCAAAGGTCTCGTAGAAGCGCACGCCGTGATAACCGCGCGATGGTTCGGTCATTTCCGGGAAGTTGCCGTTGCCCCAGTCGAACTTGCCCGATTCCACCACCACACCGCCCATGCTGGTGCCGTGCCCGCCGATGTATTTTGTGGCCGAATGCACGACAACATCGGCGCCGTGCTCGAACGGCCGGCACAGATAGGGCGAGGCCATGGTGTTGTCGATGATCAGCGGCAGCCCGTGATCGTGCGCCACCTTGGCCACGGCGCCGATATCGAGCACATTGATGAGCGGATTGCCGAGCGTCTCGGCATACAGGGCCTTGGTTTGCGAGGTGATGGCGCGGCGAAAATTATCGGGATCGTCCGCATCGACGAAATTCGTGCGGATGCCGAGCCGCTCGAAGCCGACCGCGAACTGCCCGACAGTGCCGCCATAGAGGGTGGAAGACGAGACGATCTCGTCGCCCTGTTTCATGATGGCGAGGATCGCCGTCATCTGCGCGGCCATGCCGCTGGCCGTGGCAACCGCAGCACGTCCCCCTTCGAGCGCGGCGACGCGTTCCTCGAACACCGCTGTGGTCGGGTTTGACAGACGGGTGTAGACGTTGCCGAAGGTCTGCAGGTTGAACAGGCTGGCCGCGTGCTCGGCGGAATCGAACACATAGGAGGTGGTCTGGTACAGCGGCACGGCGCGCGCGCCGGTGACGGCATCGGGAATCTGGCCGGCATGCAGAGCCAGGGTTTCAAACGCGTATTGGCGATCGGACATGACGATTCAGTTGGCCAGATGGCGCGGTCGCCGCGCGGAAATCACGCCGGTGTTGACGCCGACCCAGCCCAGCCCGCCGAACAGGCGCGCGTGCTCGATCTTGACGCAGCGATCCATTACGCTTTCCATGCCGGCGGCGCGCACCAGCGCATCGGCCTCGCGGTTGACCACGCCCAACTGCTGCCACAACACCCGCGCCCCGATGGCGATGGCAGCGCGCGCGATAGGCGGGATATCGGTCGGCTTCCTGAAACAATCGACCATGTCGACCTTGTGCGGAATGTCCTTGAGGTCGGCATAACTTTTCTCGCCCAGGATCTCCGGGTATTTCGGATTGACCGGAATGATGCGGTAGCCGTGTTCCTGCATGTACTTGGCCGCGAAAAAACTGGGGCGGAACCAGTCGGCCGACAGACCCACCACCGCAATGGTCTTGTTCTCGGCGAGGATGCGGCGCAGGGTGGGAATATCGGACATCGTCTCTTGAAAAGCACAGCGGCAACCATCTTCTAACGAGTGTAGCACCCGTGCTGCGGCGCCTGCGCAAGGTGCTCGGTAAGGTGCTAAGTCAGGTGCTAATTCAGGTGCTCAGTCAGGTGCACAGATGGCGCCAGGCGGCCTCCAGTTCGCGTTCGCGCGCGGCCGGATCGAGCGCCAGTGCGCGGGTCTGCTTGGACAGTTTTTCGCCGGCGTGATTGGTGACCACAGGAACGTGCATGTAGCACGGCACCGGATAGCCGAGCAGCCGGCACAGATGGATCTGGCGCGCGGTGGAATCGAGCAGGTCGGCGCCGCGCACGACGTGGGTGACGCCCTGGGCGGCGTCGTCGACGACAACGGCCAGCTGGTAGGCCCATTGGCCGTCGGCACGCTTGAGCACGAAGTCACCCACGTCGCGGGCCAGGTCCTGCGCTTGCGGACCGGCTTGCCCGTCGTCGAAACCCAGACTGCCTGCGGGTACCCGTACGCGCCATGCGCGCGCATCCCGGCCGGCAGCGATGCCGTCCCGGCAGGTGCCGGGATACACCAGATCGCGGCCAAACCCAGGTTCGCGCACGCCGGCCACCGAATCGGCTATTTCGCGCCGCGTGCAGGCGCACGCGTACACCGCACCTGCGGTCCGCAGGCGATCGAACGCCGCTTGATATGCAGCGTCCCGCGTGCTCTGGACCATGATCTCGCCGTCAGGTTCGAAACCGAAGGCGGCAAGCGTCGCGATGATGGCAACGGCCGCGCCGGCCACCGCGCGCGGCCCATCGGCGTCCTCGATGCGTAGCAGCCACTGCCCGCCGTGCGCACGCGCATCCAGCCAGCAGGCCAGCGCCGCCGCCAGTGAACCGGCATGCAATGGTCCGGATGGCGTTGGCGCAAACCGGCCGACATAGGGCCGGCCGAGCGCGCGCCACGCCGCGATGCGAGCGGTGTGCAGGCTGGCCCAGGCGGCAATGTACTTGTGCGGCATGCTTCGATTATCGTGTAATGTCATGCGCATGCAAGCGGCGGTGAGACCGGCCATCAAGCGAAAACGCCGGCTGCGGACGCTGCTCGTTGCGATCGCTGCTGCGGCAATTGCCGCGCCAATCGGAGGTCAAATGGGTCTCTTATCAGGTGCACGCCCCGAAGGCCTGGGGTTCAACGCGGGCAAGTTCAAGCCCTGCTCGTGGAAGCCCAATTGCGTCAATTCGACCGTCGACGCCAAAACCGACGCGGGCCACTACATCGAGCCGCTCGCCTTCGCCGGCGACGCGCCGGCCGCATGGAAGCGGCTTGTGGCCATCGTCAAGGCCACGCCGCGCGCCGCCGTAGCGCGCGAAGATGCGGCCTACCTGCAGGTCGAATTCAGTTCGAAAGTGATGGGCTTCACCGACGATGCCGAGTTCGCTCTCGACGCCACCACCAAGCAGGTCCACGTGCGCTCGGCAGCGCGACTCGGGGTGCGCGACTTCGGGGTCAACCGTGCCCGGGTCGAGGCCATTCGCGAGCGCTTCGCATCCGCGAAATAGCCTTCAAGACCGGATGGCCGACCGCTCCGGCTGACTCTGCATAACGCGGCCCGCGTGACGCAGGTCCTCGATTGCGGCGATCCGCTCGAGATGCGCGTCGGCATCGCCGAACAGCATGTGGGCTGCGGCCAGGTGCTTGACGTATTGACCGATGATGTACTCGTCGGTCATGCCGATGGCGCCGTGCATCTGCACCGATTCTTCCCAGGCGCTGCGCGCGGACTGCGCTACATGCGCCTTGGCCGCGGCGACCCGCAACCGACCCTCGTCGCCGGCCCCGGCGAAGTCATGCGCCGCCGCGCGCACCAGCGCACGCCCTTCCTCGACCGCTACAAACTGGTCCACCAGGCGGTGCTGCAGCACCTGGTTGCCGGCTAACGCACGGCCGAACTGCTTGCGCGTCTTCAGGTAATCGAGCGTGACTTCATGCGCGCGCGCCATCGCCCCCACGGTCTGAGCACAATGCACAACGGTCGCGCGATCGACGGCGCGCTCGATCGCAGCCGCCATGTCGCTTTCGCCCAGCCGCGCGCTTGCGGCCACCTTGACCCCGCCGAACCGGACCTGCGCGGCGCGGGCGCCATCGAAGAGCGCATGCTCGCGCACTTCCATGCCCGGTGTCCCGCACTCGACCAGGAACAGGCATGTTGCGCCGGCGTGCCGCGCACTCACCAGCAGCGCGTCCGCACCCGGTGCGCCGAGAACCAGTTCCTTGACGCCGTCGAGAACGTAGGCGTCGTCGGTCCGCTGCGCACGTGTCGCGACCCGGCCCGCAGCGAACCGGCTGCCAGGCTCCCAGACGGCGAACGCAATCCGCTTTTCACCGGCGGCAAGCGCGGGCAACCAGTCCGCCCTCATGGCTTCAGCGGCTGCGTCGGCCAAGAGGCTCGCCGCCAGTACGCCGCACGGCAACCAGGGCTCCACCACCAGTGCGCGTCCGAGTTCCTCAGCCAGTACACACACATCGGCCAGCGAGCCGCCCAACCCGCCATGGTCTGCGGGCAGCGGCAGCCCGAGCCAGCCGAATTCCGCGAACTCGCGCCAGCGTGCCGGCACGCAACCGTGCGGGTGCGCGAGACTGGCCCTGCGCACGGCCTCACCATAGCCGCGCGCGGCGTACTTGCGCGCGCTCTCGGCCAGCATCGTCTGGTCTTCATCCAGAGTGAACGCGTTCTCGGACAGTATTGTCTGGTCTTCATTCAATGTGAACGCGCTCATAGCCCGAGTACCTGCTTGGCGAGGATGTTGCGCTGGATTTCGCTCGACCCACCCGCAATGCTGTAGCCGCGCGACACAAAGCGACGCGAAGATGCGGTGGCCGCCAGTTCCGGTACTGGAAGACTGGCACTTTCCTCATCGAGCGCAGCGGCGTCGAACGGCAAAGCCGCCGGCCCCAACGCGTCGACCGTCAGGGCCTCCCACAACTGGATCAACTGGCTGCCGCGCAGCTTCAACATCGATACTTCGGCGCCCACCGGTTCGCCGGCGGCGGCACGCGCGACAAAGCGCGCCGAATTCGATTCCAGCGCGATGAGCCGCATCTGCAGCTCGGCCATGCGCTTGCGAAACCATGGGCATTGCATCAGCGGCACGCCGTTCTCGGTTTCGCGCCAGCCGATCTCGCGCGCGCGCGCCATGCGGCGCTTGTTCTCACCCACGCGCGCGAGCTTCAGACGTTCGAATTCAAGCAGCGACTTGGCTATCGTCCAGCCGCGATTCTCCGTTCCCACCAGGTTGGCCAGCGGCACTTCCACATCAACGAGAAACACCTCGTTGAATATCGCCCAGCCGTGAATACCGCGAATCGGCCGCACGGTGATGCCGGGCGACGTCATGTCGATGAGCAGGAAGGAAATGCCCTCATGTGCCTTGGCTTCGATGTCGGTGCGCACCAGGCAGAACATCCAGTCGGCGACCTGCGCGCCGGAGGTCCAGATTTTCGAGCCGTTGACCAGATAACGGTCGCCGCGCAATTCGGCGCGGGTCTTGAGCGACGCCAGGTCCGAACCGGCATTCGGTTCCGAATAGCCCTGGCACCACCACTGCGTCCCCGCAGCAATGGCCGGCAGGAAATCTGCCTGCTGGGCTGGATTGCCGTAGCGGATCAACACCGGGCCGATCATGTCGAATGTGATCGAATTCAATTCTGGCGCGTCGTGCGTGCACATCTCCTCATCGAACACCAACCGGCGCGCCGCATCCCAGCCTTGCCCGCCCGCGTCGACTGGCCAATGCGGCACCAGATAGCCGCGGTCGGCGAGAATCCGGCGCCACGTCACATATTGCGCCTTCGACAACTGTCGCCCGGCGCGCGTCGCGGCGCGGATGTCCGTTGGCAGGCGGGCTTCGACGAAGCTTCTCACCTCGGCGCGAAACGCCGCCAGTTCAAGGGTATCGAACATTGCCTCTCTCGGACTTCAGGCCGCAAGGCCCTTGGCGAACACCCGCTTGGCGATCGCCGCGCGGTGCACTTCGGAGGCGCCGTCGTAGATGCGAAACGGCCGCAACTGGCGCAGGATCATCGACAAGGGCACGTCCTCCGAAATTCCCAGCGCGCCGGTCATCTGCACCGCGGAATCGGCTACCCGGTTCACCGCTTCGGAGACGAACACCTTGACCATCGAGCTCTCATGGCGGATCGATTCGCCGGTGTCTAAGCGCCGCGCGACATCGCGCGTCATCAGGCGTGCCGCGTACAGATCGATATGCGCATCGGCCACCATCGCCTGCACCATCTGGTGCGATGACAGCCGCTCGCCGAACGATTCACGTTTGGCGCAATAGTCCTGCGCCACCTGCATGGCGCGCGAGGCCAGGCCGATGAAGCGCATGCAGTGGAACAGGCGCGCGCCTTCCAGGCGCATCTGCGCGTACTCGAGCCCGCGGCCGGCTTCGCCGACCAGCGCATCCGGGCCGACACGGCAGTCCACGAGTTCAAGTTCGGCGTGGCCGCCCAGGCTGAACGGCTCCATGGTCGGCACATCGCGCAGGATGCGAAAGCCCGGCGTATCGGTATCGACCAAGAACCAGGACACTCCGGCATCCGTTCTTGCAACCACGATGGCGAAATCCGCCCGCATCGCCCCGGAGATGAACCACTTGTGGGCCGAGAGCACCCAGCCGTCGCCATCGCGGCGCGCGCTGGCCTTGAGCATGCGCGGGTCCGAGCCGACGCCGGGCGCCGGCTCGGTCATGGCGAAGCAGGAGCGCAACTCGCCGCGTGCCAGCGGCTCCAGATAACGCTTGCGTTGCGCGGGGCTGGCCAGTTTGTCCAGCACCGCCACGTCGGGTTGGCCGGGCGGCGCGCAGTTGAGCGCGCCGGGTCCCAGAAAACTGCGCCCGACCTGCTCGAAATAGTCGCAGCATTCGGTCCAGTTCAGTCCCAGGCCGCCGCGCTCGACGCTCATGCGCGGTGGCCCGAAGCCGAGGGCTTCGGCGCGCGTGCGCAATTCCAGAACGACCGCAGTGATGCGGTCGGCATCGTGCGCGCTCTTTAAGTCTTCGCTCGGAATGACCTCGGTATCGATGAAGTTGCGCAAGCGGCAGACTAAGGCCTTGAACTCTTGCGGCGTACGTGCCTCGCTCATACGCTGTCCCGCAGTTCGCCCATCATTTCTTGATGGCCCTGGCAAAACGCGTCCAGCGCTCGGTGTCCAAGCGCATGAAGGCCTCGAAATCGGCAGTGCCGAGGTAGCCGGCCTCGCCGCCGGCCGTCGCCAGACGCCCTTGTACTTCGGCGTTTGCCGCAGCGATGCCGACGGCGGTCGACAATTTAACGATAGCGTCGCGCGGCGTCCTGGCCGGCACATGAAAACCGTACCAGGACAACACCGTCACGTCGGGAAATCCGGCCTCGGCAATGGTCGGCACATCGGGCAGCTGCGGACTGCGCTTGTCGCTGGTATTGGCAAGCGCGCGCAGCTTTCCGGACTGCACCTGCGGGATCGCAACCGTCGATGGAATGACGGCCATCGACAGGAGGCCAGTGATGAGGTCCGGAATCATCGGCGGCGCGCCCTTGTAGCCGACCTGTTCGAACTCGATGCCCGTGAGGCTGGCCAGCATCATGGTGGCCATGGACTGTGTGCTGCCGTCACTGCCGCCAACCGGCAATTTGCCTTTGGCGCGCGCCATGTCGACGAATTCCCTGACCGAGCGCGCCGACGATGTCGCCGGCACCAGCATGAAACTGGGCGACAGGGCATAGCGCGCCACGGGAACAAAATCCGCCGGCTTCCAGCGCAAGCCCGCCTCCAGCATCGGATTGTTGATGATGTAGGGCGCAGATACCAGCAGCGTGTAACCGTCTGCCGGCGCGCTCGCTGCGGTTTCGGCGCCGATGTTGGCGCCGGCGCCGGCGCGGGACTCGACCACGAAAGGCTGCCCGAGATCGGCCGCCAGCTTGATGGTCACCGCGCGTGTCATCACGTCGACCACGCCTCCGGTCGGGTAGGGCACGATCACCCGTACCGGCTTGGTCGGCCATTGGGCGTTGACACTACCGCAGGCCCCCAGCACTACCGCCAGCGCGGCCGCCCAGCGCAAAATCATCCTTGCCTCCGTTTTGTGTTCTACGCGCGCTACCATACGCGTAAGGTTTTTTACAAACGTAACCGCCCGCATCCTGCCACAATCCTGTGGCGTGCGGGTTGCGCCTTTTTCCAATTTCCTGTTCTTGCTCATGATCCAGCTTATTCCAGTCGTATGCCACGGGCGTGCCATGGGCGCAGTGCCTTGACGGCGTGACCAGTCAAGCCGTGCGCTAGCGCTTCGCTGGCCGCGCAATTGCCAACGCCCCATGCTCGTCCAGATCGCCATCTTCCTCGTCGCTGCCATCATCGCGGTGCCGCTCTCGCGCAGACTGGGGCTGGGCGCGGTGCTGGGCTATCTCGCCGCCGGCATGCTCATCGGGCCTTGGGGGCTGAAACTTGTCGGCGATGTCGACGCGATGCTGCACATCTCGGAATTCGGCGTCATCCTGCTCTTGTTCATCATCGGCCTGGAATTGCAGCCCTCGCGGCTGTGGGTGCTGCGCAAGCAGGTGTTCGGCCTGGGCGCGGCGCAGGTGGCCGTCACCGGCCTGGCGCTGGGCGGCATCGCTTTTTTGGCCGGCTGGGCCTGGCAGGCCGCTCTGGTGGTGGGCATCGGGCTTGCCATGTCGTCCACCGCGTTCGTCCTGCAGACCCTGGCCGAGAAAAAACAGCTCACCACCCGCCACGGCCGCGAGAGTTTCGCCATCCTGCTGTTCCAGGACCTGGCAGTCATCCCGCTCTTGGCGGCACTGCCGTTCCTGGCCCATTCGGCAGGCGCCGGCGCGGTTTCCGCGCACGGCGGCGGCGGCTGGATGGATGCGCTCAAAGCCGTTGCCATCATCGGCGCCCTGATCGTTTCCAGCCGCTTCCTGATCCGCCCGCTGTTTCGCGCGGTGGCCACGCATGGCGGGCGCGAGATTTTCACCGCCACCGCGCTCTTCATCGTCGTCGGCGTCACCCTGCTGATGGAAGTGGCAGGCCTGACCGCCTCGCTCGGTGCTTTTCTCGCCGGCATGTTGCTGGCCGATTCGGAATACCGCCACGAGCTCGAAGCCGACATTGATCCCTTCAAGGGCCTCCTGATGGGCCTGTTCTTCATTTCGGTCGGCATGTCGGCCAACCTGGGCCTGCTGGCCCAGGCGCCACTCACCATCGCCGCCATCGTCATCGGCATGATGCTGATCAAGTTCATCGCGTTAGTCCTGATCGGCCGGCTGGCGGGCACGGCTGCGCCCAGCGCACGCAAACTCGGGTTGGCGCTGGCGCAGGGTGGCGAATTCGCGTTCGTATTGTTCGGCTCGGCCGCCGGCGCCGGCATTTTCACCGCACCGGTGTCGCAAATGCTGGTGGTGGCCGTCACCGTTTCGATGTTGATCGCGCCCCTTCTTTTCGTGCTCGACGAAAAGCTCCTCACGCCCTGGCTCGACCGCCGCGATGAACGCGCCTTCGATTCGATCGCACCCAGTGAAGGCCACGTGATCATTGCCGGATACGGGCGGGTCGGCCAGATCGTTACCCGCGTGATGGCGCTCAAGGGCATACCCTTCGTGGCAATGGAAAAAAACGCCGACCAGGTCGACAGCGTGCGCAAGTTCGGCGGCACGCTGTATTTCGGCGACGCCACGCGCATTGAGCTCCTGCGGGCCGCCAACGCCGGCGCGGCGCGCCTGTTCGTGCTGGCCATCGACAACCCGGAAGATTCGGTCAAGTGCGCGGCCCTGGTGCGCCATCATTTTCCGCATCTTCCGATGCTGGCGCGCGCGCGCAACCGCACCCACGCGCACCGGCTCATGGACCTGGGCATCACGCGCTTTTTCCGCGAAACCTGGCTCACCAGCCTGGAAATGGCGCAGCAGGCTTTGATGCAGGTGGGCGTCGCGCCTTCGGATGCCGCCATGACGATTGCGAAATTCCGAGACCACGACCTGGCGCTTTTGCGCCGCCAACACGCGGTCTACCAGGACGAAAGCAAACTGGTGCAGACCACGCGCGAAGCGAGCGAGGAACTGCTCTCGTTGTTCGAAAGCGACCGCGAAGAAGAGCCGGTCAACTGAAGTGCCGCAGACCTGAAGTGCTGCGGGCAAGCGCGGCTACAATCCGCCCCTCCCTTCGAAGCCCGCCGCCATGAGTCACGACCACGATCGCACTGCCCACACGCGCCGCTACCAGGGCCTGACCATCGACACCCACGCCCACTGGTATCCGCGCGAGTGGATGGATCTGGTGTTGAAAGACGGCCCGAAACAGGGCGCCACCATCGAAACCGGCGCCGCCGGATACCGCTTTGTCGGTGAAAAGCTGGTCAATGCCTACACCGAGGAATTCGTCAGCCTCGAATTGCGCTTGAAAGGCATGGACCGCCAGGGGGTCGACGTGCATGCGCTGTCCCTCACCACGCCGATGGTGTACTGGGCCACGCCTGCATTCGGCCTGGCAATGGCGCAGGCCTACAACGACGCCGTATCCGCTGCCCATCTCAAGTATCCGAAGCGCCTGATCGGCCTGGCGCAAATTCCGATGCAGGACCCGGCCCTGGCATTGAAGGAACTCGAACGCGCGGCAAAATTGCCCGGCATGCGCGGCCTGTATCTCGCCACCACCATCGACGGCAAGGAACTCGACCACAAGGACTTCTGGGACATCTATGCCAAGTGCCAGGACCTGGGCTGGCCGATCTTCCTGCACCCGGTGTACACGGTAGGGGGCGACCGGTTCAAGCGCTTTTACCTGAAGAACCTGCTGGGCAACCCCTACGATACCGGCATCGCCGCCGCCTGCCTGATTTTCGGCGGCGTACTCGATGAATTTCCCCGACTCGAAATCAACCTGCCGCATGCCGGCGGCACATTGCCGGGCGTGATCGGCCGGCTCGACCACGGCACAAAATTGCGTGCCGAGTTAAAGCATATGAAGCAGTTGCCAAGCCAATACCTGCGCCGCTTTACCTACGACACCATCGGCCACGACGACATGATCAACCGCAACCTGATCCGCCAGGTCGGCGCCGACCGCGTGCTGCTGGGCAGCGACTACTGCTTCGACATGGGGCTGGAAGAACCGGTGCACACCGTCGAGCGGCTCACCGACGTGAGCTACGCCGAGCGCGACCTGATTCTCGGCAAGACTGCGGCCAAGCTGTTGCGCATCGAGTAGGCGCGGCGGCGGACCTACCCCACGCGAAGGGATGCTCATCATGAAACGCATGCTCTGGCTCTTGGCCACGCTGTTCCTTGCCGGCCCGGCGGCAGCACAGAACTATCCCAACCGCCAGATTCTGATGTTGGTGCCGCTGCAGGCGGGCACTGCGGTCGACAACGTCGCGCGCACCCTGGCGCTGCGCATGTCGCAAAGCATGGGCCAGACCATCGTGGTGGAAAACCAGGCCGGCGCCGCCGGGCAGATCGGTACCGAACGCGTCGCCAAGGCAGCGCCGGACGGCTACACCGTGGGGTTCGTCAACGACTCTATCCTCACCATGCTGCCCAACCTCAACCCCAGGCTGCCCTATGACCCGCTGAAGGACTTGGCGCCGGTGTCGCGCGTGGCCGGCAACAATTTCGGTGTCGCGGTGCCCGCCGCCGCGTCGCCGAAAACCCTGGCCGACCTGCTGGCGCAAGCGCGCGCCAAGCCCGGCGAGATCCACTTCAGCTCCGGCGGCAGCGGCAGCCCGCAGCATATGGCGATGGAAATGCTGGCCGGCGCCGCCGGCGTGAAGATGACCCATGTGCCCTACAAGGGCGCCGCGCAAGCCTTGACCGATCTGGTCGGCGGCCAGGTGCAGGTGCTGGCACAGGGCCTGGGCGTGATGGTGCCGCAAGCCCGTGCCGGCAAGATTCGCCTTCTCGCCACCACCGGCACGACACGCTCGCCGCTGACCCCGGACGTTCCAAGCGTGCGTGAAGCCGGCCTGCCCGAGTTCGAATTCGCCACCTGGTTCGCAGTGGTGGCGCCGGCCGGCACGCCGCGCGCCGTCGTCGATCGCCTCAATGCCGAGATCCTCAAGGCCGCCGCGCTGCCGGAAGTGCGCGAGCAACTGCAGGCGGCCGGCTACGTGATCTACGCCAGCACGCCTGAACAGCTCACCGAAGCCATCACCGATGGCTTGGCGCGCATGGGCCGGATCATTCGCGAGGCGAATATCAGGCTTGAGTAGCGCGCCGTGCCTGTTCGATCGATTGCCAAACGAGGCGCCACGATGAATGTCGATGATCTGCGCCGCCACGCGGTTTCGCGTACGTTCTTCAAACCCACCACCCTCAAGCGCGCGATACACCAACTCGGCTTTGTGCAAGCCGACCCGATTCGCGCACCGGCGCGGGCGCAAGACCTGACGCTGCGCCACCGCGTCAAGGGCTACCGCGCCGGCGACCTCGAACGGCACTACCCGAAGCTTGGTATCGAAGAAGACTTCTTCGTCAACTACGGTTTCGTGTCGCGCCAAACGCATGCGTTGATGCACCCGCGCACGCCGCACACCGCCTGGCCCAAAGCGCGGTCGAAGCAGGCCGAGGCGATCCGCAGCTACGTGCTGGAACACGGCGTCGCGCACCCGCGCGCCGTGGACGCGCACTTCGCGCACGGCAAGGTGAAGAGCGGCTTCGGCGGCTCATCCAATGCCACCACACGGCTGCTCGACGACATGCACTACCGGGGCCTGTTGCGCGTGGCAGGGCGCGAACGCGGCATCCGGCTCTACGAAGCGCGCGAGCCATCACCCGCGCCACTCGATTCGCAGGCAGCCCATGACGCGCTGCTCGACTTAATCGTCGCCAAATACGCCCCGTTGCCCGCGCCCTCGCTCGGCCAGCTGCTCAGTCTGTTGGGAGGCGGCGCCCCGCAGTGGCACGGCGAGCGCAACGCCACCCTGCAACGCGCCAGGCAGCGCCTGGCTCACGCGAACATCGAAGGCGTCGATTGGTACTGGCCCGCCGGGGAGCGCATACCGCAAGGCAAAGCGGCGAACCACGAAGCGGATGACAGCGTGCGCCTGCTTGCACCATTCGACCCGCTGGTGTGGGACCGGCGCCGCTTCGAACTCTTCTGGGGCTGGGCCTACCGTTTCGAAGCCTACACGCCGGCGCCCAAGCGCAAGTTCGGCTACTACGCCCTGCTCCTGCTGTGGCGTGATGCGGTCATCGGCTGGGGCAACGTCAGCGTCAGCGGCGACAAAAGCGGTGACAAGCGCGGCAGCAAGCTGCTGACCAGCTTTGGTTACGCGAACGGCAAGCCAACCCGCGATGCCGCGTTTCGGCGTGGGCTGGAGGAAGAACTGGAGCGGATGAGAGCGTTTCTGGGGCTATCAACTGCGTGAGCGGCGTTGGCTCTTACACAGGCCAAAAAGGGAACAGACATCCAAAATGTCCCGTCCAAGTCATCGCGACGAAATAGTCACTGTCCCAAACTTGCGTTTCGCAAGGTAGGCACGCCCAGATTTTGCTCGGTCATTTCGTATCCGAGGATGTTCATGGCGTTTTTCACGGGCGTCTTCAGAAAATCTTTCCCCTGGAAAAACAAGGGCAAATCCATTTTCACCGCGAGCTGGAATGAGAACACGTCGCCCAGGTTGAGCGGGCCGGGGGGCCTTGCTTTGAGATGATGCTTCGTCGCGGCATCCTTGTAGCCCGGGATGTCGCCGCCGCCAAAGTCCACGGTCTCGATTTTCAACGCGGCGATTAGCTGCTCCATCGCACCGACGGCGCCCTCGACTTGCAGAGACATCGTCGCCAGAATCACTTCGGCGAGCGTCACCGCAGAGAGGTAGAGCTTGCCAACCTTCCCCATCTCATTGAGAAACGAATTAGCGGCGGGCTCGCCCCTCGCGATGCAGATCAAAGCCGACGAATCCACCACGGCAGCTTCGACTCTTATTGTCACTTGGGCATGCCTTCATCGTCATACAAGATCGTTTCGATGGGCCGCGGGTCGACCACCGCGAAGCTTTGCAGCCGGCGGGCCGCCACCATGATGCTGTCCATGTCTTTGGCAGGAGATTTGGCTGCTTCCCGACGCGCGCGTTCCTCCTCCAGCACACGAAGAACCTCCTTGTTCATTGAACGATCGTGCTTCTTGGCCTCCTCGGCCCAGTATTTCTTCAATTCGGCAGGTATCTGCTTGATGGTCATAACTTCACTCATGACTACCTCCAAGGACAATATGGTGGATCCATTAAGTTAACTTATTGGAACCTCTTCGTCAACATTCAGTCTCTTCCAACGAGGTAAGAGCGAAGTAATCGGCCCGGTGCCGCAAATCGCGCCGAAAGTCACTCAAAAATATACTCTTTCAAATCATAAGTTTAGCGGGAGTGACTTAAGAGCCTG
>JAYVST010000137.1:0-4556 GCA_043775255.1 Burkholderiales bacterium | reverse complement strand
CAGCAGGAACACGTTCAACACCAGCAGGAACAACCAGGGGTTTTGCGCCAGCGCGCCCATGTGTTCGGCGATGACCTGGGGAATGCGCTCGATCCCCAGCGTCCAGCCGAACGGCGCCGACGCGGCGACGATGGCGATGATGACGACGGTGTCGATGAACCCCGCACGCAGGATCGCCGGCGCCTCGCGCCATTTGAATTGCCGGTACGCGAGCTTGCCGATCACGAATGCGTAGACCACCGCCATCGCGCCGGCCTCGGAGGCGGTGAAGGCGCCGGCCTCGGAGGCGGTGAAGGCGCCGGCACGCATGCCGCCGACGATCAGCACCGGCACCAGGAGCGCCGGGATGGCGGCGCGCAGCGCCAGACCGCGCTCGCGCAGGCTGGCCGGCCGCGTCGCCGGCTCGAAGCGCCGCTTGACCGCCTGCCAGTGCACCGTCAGCATCAGGGCCCACCGCCATCGAGGCTTTCGCCGAACAGGGCCGCAACAACCGCGCCAAGACCGACGAGGCGCTGCGCGATCTCGAGCGGGCCGGCGTGGTGGTGCATCGCTCATCGGCCGAAGAGTCGGCCAAATGGTTCGCCGCGACCCGTCCGCTGTTCGAGGAGTTTTCAACCAAGAGCGCGGAGACCAAGGCAATGGTGGGGCGCATTCTGGCCTTGCGCTGATTCGACGCGCCCGGCGCCTGCGACGCATGAGCGGTTTCAGTTTTGGCGACGAGGCCATTGCGCTGCCCAACGGCGCTTTCGCCGGCACCCGCCGGCGCATGCTGCGGCATGACGGCCGCGCCGTTCTGGGCGTGACCGCCGGCGCCTATCGCCCCTACCTCTACCCGGTGTACACGCCGGCCGGCTGCGCGGCCACCAGCGAGGGGCCGGCGGACCATCCGCACCATCATTCGATCTGGATCGGCGCCGACCACCTGCACCTGAAGGTGCCGGCACTGGGCGAACGCGACGAGCTCTACGCCTACAACTGCTATGTCAACGATGTGTTCCAGGGCCGCGCGCCGGGACGTGTGGTGCAGGTCGATCTGGCCGGGCGCGCCGACGGCGACGCCTACGTCGTCGAACAGTCGCTCGAATGGCGCGGCCCGGTCGAATGGGCCGCGCCACAGGGGCGTCTGGTGCTGCGCGAACGGCGCGCCACCACGGTACATCTGGATGACGCCGCCCTCATCATCGACATCGCCTGCGCGATCAGCGCCGCCGATCACGATGTGGCCATCGGGCCGACGCGCCATGCCTGGTTCAACTACCGCGTCGCGCCCTCGATGTGCGTCGATGAGGGCGGCAACCTGCTCGACCACCGCGGACACGGCGGTTACGCCGCAGACATCGATGCGCATGCGCGCTGGGTGGCGGCCAGTGGACCGGTGGGCGGTGGGCGAACAGCCGGCATTGCAATGGCGCCACGCGAGCGGGTCGGCGCCACGCCTTGGTGGTGGTTCGTGTCGGACTGGGGCGTGGTGACCGCCAGCCCCTGCCGCGACCATGCGATCGAACTCGTAGCGGGTGCAACGACGCATCTGGCCGCCCGCTGCGCAGTGTTCGACGGTCCGGCAGAAGCTGACCACCTGCGCGCGCTGCTGGCGCCCTGATCGACACCTGGCGTCCTGCGCTACCGTTCCAATTCACACAGGTTCAATTCACCGGGAGGCATTCCATGAAAATCGCACGTTATCAGCGCGGCGCCGCCGTCCACTACGGCGCCGTGTGCGCGGACGGCAGCTTCGACAGGCTCAAGTCCAGCCCCTTCGTGTCGCTGGAACTCTCCGGCCGGCGCGACGCGGCAGCCGAGGTACGTCTGTTGGTGCCGGTGGAAAGGCCGCGCATTTTCGGCGTCGGACTCAACTACGTCGCCCATGCGAAAGAGGCGGGCATGGCGATTCCGCAAATCCCGATGCTGTTCATGAAACCCGACAGCGCGGCCATCGGGCCGGGCGAGGCGATCGTCTATCCGCTCGAAGGCGACCGGGTCGACTACGAATGCGAGCTGGCGGTGGTGCTGGGCCGTGGCGGACGGCGCGTCAGCGAAGCCGACGCCCTGGGGCTGGTCCTGGGCTACACCTGCGCCAACGACGTGAGCCAGCGCCCGATCCAGTTTGCCGAAATGAAAATGGGCACGCTGCTCATCGGCAAGGGCTTCGACACGTTTTGCCCGCTGGGCCCCGTGATCGCGACCGCTCTCGATCCCGCCAAGCTCGACATTGCCACCCGCTTAAACGGCCATGTGGTCCAGCACAGCAACACCTCCGACCTGATTTTCTCTATCCCGAAGCTCATTTCCTATTTGAGTCAGGCCATCACGCTGCGCGCGGGCGACGTGATCATCACCGGAACGCCGGCCGGCATCGGCCCGGTCAAGCCGGGCGACGTAGTGGAAATCGAGATCGAAGGCATCGGCGTTCTGCGCAATCCGGTGGTGGCCGAAGTGCGCGCTTGAATCGACCCAGATCCGGTGCTGGCCGAAGCGCGCGCTTGAATCGACTCCGATCCGGTCCGCCACCGGCCGCAGCGGCGTATCAGGCGCCGGCTCGCAGGTCTCGTTCGAAACAAGCGAGGAGTTCGCGCGCCGCGTCGATCGTGTCAGCCACGCCGTAGACGTAGTGGTCGGGCCGCACCAGCACGGCCGCCGCCGCATGGCGCGCGAACCAGGCCGTCACGATGTTGTCGACTTCGACCAGACACCGCACGCCATCCGGCGACGCCGGGGCCGCTGAACCGGCCGGGCAGATGCGCAGCAATGTCGCGCCAATGCCGCGCTGCGCTGCGCTTGTCCGCAGCTGCCGCGCATCCATGCGTGAGTCGACGATCAGGCGCAATCCGCTGCCGGCTAAGTCATCGAGCAACCCGACCGCCTCGCCCGAGATGACGCGCGGCTGCGGAAACAGGGTGCCGTTGGCGGCATGCGCGCGCGGCGCCAGCAGCCCGCATTCGAGCGGCGGGATCAAGTCCTGGCGCGGCACGCTTTTGACCGTGCCGCCGGCCATGGCGAGCAGTTCGGCGTCGCGCTGCCGTGCCTTGACCGGATCGCGCTCGCAGATGTTCTGCCCGATATGCTTGATGGTGGCTGTCAGGCGCCGCACGTGGGCAGATCGCTCGGCTTCGTAGGTGTCGAGCAGGGCGTCGCCGGCGCGGCCGGCCATGACCCAATCGAGTTTCCAGCACAAATTGGCGATGTCGCGCACGCCCTGGCACATGCCCTGGCCCAGGAAGGGCGGTTGCTGATGCGCGCTGTCGCCCGCCAGGAAGGCTCGCCCGACCCGCCAGCGCCCGGCCACCAGGGCGTGAAAACGGTAACTCGCCCGGCGCCACAGCCTGCCTTCGTCGGGACAGAGCCAGCGCGACAACAGGCCCCAGACCATTGCGTCGGCTTCCATCGCCTGCGGGTCTTCGCCGGGCAAGAGCATGATTTCCCAGCGCCGGTGGCGCCCGGTCCCGATCAGGTAGCTGGTGGGCCGCGCCGGCTCGCAGAACTGTGCGCTGGTGGCGGGCAGGCGGTGGCCGGCGCCTTCGTTGACCAGCACGTCGACCACCAGCCAGGGTTCGTCGAAACCGAGGTCGTCCTGGGCGATGCCCAACTGGCGCCGCACCGTGGAGGAGGCGCCGTCGCAGCCGATCAGGTAGTGCGCATCGACCGTGCGGACGGCGCCACCGGCTGCGCGCAATTCAAGCGTGACGCGCGCGAGGTCCTGCGCCACGGAAAGCAGTTCACAGCCGAGCGCGAGGTCGACCGTCGGCAGCGAACGCACGCGCGCGCGCAGCGCCTGTTCGACCGGCGGCTGCAGGAACACCATCGACGGGGTCCAGCCCAGCGGATAAGGCGGCTCGATCATGGTCAGGCGGCGGATCAACTGCCCATCCATCCCGAAGTGTTCGGACGCCGGGAACGGCGCGACGTGCGGCGAAACCGCCTCGGCCAGCCCGAGGTTCTGGAACACCCGCATGACCTCGTGGTCCATGGCGAAGGCGCGCGGCTTGTCGTATACGTCGGCTAAGCGGTCGATCACCAGCACCC
Organism: Burkholderiales bacterium; assembly: GCA_043775255.1. Classification (GTDB taxonomy): domain Bacteria; phylum Pseudomonadota; class Gammaproteobacteria; order Burkholderiales; family JAEUOS01; genus JAEUOS01. The sequence goes on along the minus strand of JAYVST010000137.1, from coordinate 536 downwards.
GATAACCGAGCGCGCCCAGCATGCAGGCGGCGGTGGCGCCGGCCGGGCCAAAACCGGCAATCGCAACATCGTAACGCGGGCTCATGCGACGCCATCGCGCGCGACGCGCGCGGCGCGCGCGTCCCGATTCAAATCCGCAACTCCGCAGCGAAACCGATACTGCGCTGCGCGGCCTTGAGTTCCGCGCTCGGGCCGCTTCCTATGCCCCAGTGGTCGATGCGTCCGGGCGGCCACTTCCAGTCTTCCGGCCGGCCGACCCGATAGTCGGAGTCGACCTGCGCCACCTCGGCGGTGTATTCGATGGCGAAGCCGAAGGGATCGAGAAAGTAGTTGAACAGGTTGTTGCCGGGGCCGTGCCGGCCCGGGCCCCACTGGATCGGATGGCCGGCTTCCTTCATACGTCCGCCGCCGCGCATGACGTCGTCCAAGCCCGGCATGATGAAGGCGATGTGGTTCAGGCATGCGTTGTCGGCATCGGCTAACGCAATGTTGTGGTGATCGGAATTGCAGCGCATGAACGCCATGATGCGGGTGCG
>JAYVST010000136.1:0-1727 GCA_043775255.1 Burkholderiales bacterium | reverse complement strand
GAGCCGAGCCGGATCGAAAGCGCGTCCGACTATCTGTGGACATCCGATTTGAATCCCGACATTCTTGGCGTGCTACTGGTGCAACCCGACAAGATGTCGCTGGTCAACCTGCGGCGCTATACCCGTCATCTGCAAGACAACCGCCAGAAGACCGACCGCTACGACATCGCGTTGTGGAAGAAGGTCGTCTATCCGCTCGCGATCCTCGTGATGATGGCCTTAGCGCTGCCTTTTGCGTTCATGCATGGTCGTTCCGGCGGCATTTCGCTGAAGATATTCGCCGGCATCATGCTGGGCCTGGTGTTTCACCTCTTGAACAGCCTGTTCGGACACCTGGGCGCCATCAATACCTGGCCGCCATTTCTTTCTGCGGTCACACCGGCGCTGTTGTTCATGGTGCTGGCTTCGATGATGCTGATGCGCGCCACTCGCGCCTGACCTGCCCCTAACGCCGGTCGCATGCTTGTGGCATTTTTGCCACGATCTTGAGCAATTCCTCATGTAGACTCTGAAGTTACTGCTGTAATGTTCAGAAGCTTCAAGTGCAATTGTTTTCTGCACAAGGGGGAGGCATGGCGACATGCCGCAGGTTCGGGGGGCGGGTTTTCCTGATTGCGTTGCTCACGATGCTGGCCACTGCGCCAATCGTGCTCGCGCAGGCGCCGCGCTTCGAGATTCGCCAATACGTGGTGGACGGCAACACGCTGCTCACCGCGGCGGAGGTCGAGCAGGCGCTGACGCCGCACCGCGGCGGCCTGCGCGATTTCGGCGATATCCAGCGTGCCCTTGAAGCGCTCGAAGCGGCCTATCGCTCGCGTGGCTACTCCGCAGTGTCGGTGCAGTTGCCGGAGCAGGAAGTCGCGGCCGGTCAGGTGCGTTTTCGGGTGGTCGAAGCACGCATCGCACGTGTAGCGGTTGAAGGCAACCAGCATTTTTCCAGCGCCAATGTGCTGGCCGGTTTGCCGGGCCTGAATGTTGGTGAGGTGCCGAACGCGCGCGCGATCTCCGAATCGATTCAGCTGTCCAACGAAAACCCGGCCAAGCAGGCAGACGTGGTGCTTTCAGTCGGCGAAAAAGAGGGCGAACTCGACGTCAAGGTCAACGTGGCCGATGAAAGGCCCTGGCGCGGCTTTCTCAGCTACGACAATACCGGCAATGCGGCAACCGGGCAGCATCGTCTTGGCGTAGCCCTGCAGCATGCCAATCTGTTCAATCGTGACCATGTAGCCACGCTCGCCTACACGGGCGCGCCCGAGAAGCCTGCCGGCACCAAGGTCGAGATCTGGAGCCTGGGCTACCGCATACCGTTCTACCGCTGGGGCGACAGCCTGGAAATGCTGTATGCCAAGTCCACCATCGGCACGCCGTCGAATTCGCCAGCGCTGGGTGGCACCATCGGCATCGTCGGGCGCGGCAGCGTCGGTTCGGTGCGCTGGAACCATTTGTTCGCCCGCGCCGGCGAATACAGTTCGCGCCTGATTTTCGCGCTCGATTATCGCGACATGAAGAGCGCCTGTGTCGATGCTACCGGTGCGCCGCTGACCGGCGTTGCCGGCTGCGTCGATTATCTTGTGCAACCGGTCAGCCTGACCTATGCCGCTCGCATAGACCGGACCGAGCGCATCCTGGCCTACAGCATCGGGTTGGCTGCCAATACCGCGGCCAGCAGCGCCGAAAGCTACGATCTGGCCAGCAGCAACCGACGCGCGCCGCGCAGTTTCGCCGTG
>JAYVST010000135.1:0-5447 GCA_043775255.1 Burkholderiales bacterium | reverse complement strand
GACGATTCGGCTTACGTGGCGCAAGTGCCGGAACTTCCGGGTTGCGCGGCCGATGGCGCAAGCTATGCGGAAGCGCTGACCAATGTCGAAGCAGTCATTGCCGAATGGATCGAGACCGCGGAATCGTTGGGCCGGCCGGTTCCGGCGCCGCGCGGGCGTTAATTTTTGCTTGAGTTGGTCGCCCGCTTTGGCGCAACACCCAAACCGTTCTTATTGAACGTTAACAAAAACATGGCAGCTTCTTCAGAGGCATGTTTTTGTCAAGAATTATGCAATTCTCAATAATCATTCCCGCAGCGCGCCGGCAACGGCGCATGGCATCGTCCGGCATGCAATGCAAGACCTGATCCAGACCTATCGCGGCACCGTCATGCAGTGGCACTGCGACCACATGGGCCACATGAACGTGATGTGGTACGTCGGCAAGTTCGACGAAGCCACCTGGTGCCTGTTCGCCATGATGGGCGTGTCTTCAACCTACATGCGTGCGACCGGCACCGGGATGGCGGCCATCGACCAGCGCCTGCAATACCGGCGCGAACTGGTGGCCGGCGATACGCTCACGGTGGGGTCCGGCATACTCGAAATCGGTGACAAGACCTGCCGCTTTTTCCATGAAATGAAGAACGCGCAAACCGGCGAGGTGGTGGCAACCTGTCGCTTAGTCGGTATTCATATCGATGCGGTGGCGCGCAAGTCGATACCGTTTGCCCCGTCGATCACGCTGCGCGCCCGTGAATACCTGCGTGAATACGATTTTGCCTACCGTGATTGAAGCGATGATTCCCGCCGAAAAGCTGTGGATGTTCTGCCTGGCGGCGCTGCTGCTGGCCTTGACGCCCGGCCCCAATTGGCTTTATCTCGTTTCCCGTACGCTGGCCCAGGGGCGTTGCGCCGGGATGACGTCGCTCTGCGGTACCACTGCCGGTGTCGCTCTGCATATGGTGGCGGCGGCTTTCGGCCTGAGCGCGTTGCTGCTGGCCATCCCCTCGGCTATCGATGTGATTCGTTTCGCAGGCGCCACCTATTTGATATGGCTGGCGATCGCGACCCTGCGTCCCGCCGGCACACAGTTCCTGCGTGATGTTGTGCCGGTCTCGGACCGCGCAGCGCTGTTGCGCCAGGGCCTGCTGAGCGGAATTCTCAACCCCAAAGTGGCCTTGTTTTACCTCGCCTTGTTTCCGCAGTTTCTTGATATGGCGCGTGGTTCACTGGTGACGCAAAGCCTGTTGCTGGGGTCAATCCAGATCGCCATCGTTGTAACGGTCGACGCCACACTGGTGATGCTCGCAAGCGTGGCGGCCGATCGCCTGGCGCGGCACCCGCGCTGGATGAGCACGCAACGCTGGATGCTGGGCAGCGCTTTCGGCGTGCTGGCCGGCTGGCTGCTGGTTGATTCGCGCCGGACCTGAATCCACATGCGCCCGCTCGAAAACCTGTTCGACAACAACCGCGCCTGGGTGGCGGATGTCACGCGTGAGGACCCTGATTTCTTCAAGCGCCTGGCGCACCAGCAAAGCCCGCAGTACTTGTGGATCGGCTGCTCGGATTCGCGCGTGCCGGCCAACCAGATCATCGGCTTAGCGCCGGGCGAGGTGTTCGTCCATCGCAACATCGCCAATGTGGTGGTGCACACCGACCTGAATTGCCTGTCGGTGATCGAATTCGCGGTCGACTTGCTGCATGTGCGGCACATCATCGTGTGCGGACACTATGGCTGCTCCGGCGTGCACGCGGCGCTGACCGGGCGCAAGGTCGGCCTGGCCGACAACTGGCTGCGGCACATACAGGATGTGGGCGAAAAGCATGGCGCCTATCTTGGTTCGATCGTAGCCGAAACGGGCAGGCACGATGCGCTGTGCGAACTCAACGTGATCGAGCAGGTGAAAAACGTGTGTCAGACCACCGTGGTGCGCGATGCCTGGGCGCGCGGTCAGCCGCTGGCTGTGCATGGCTGGGTCTATGGCGTCGACAACGGTCTGTTGCGGGACCTCGAAGCCACTGTTGATGGCGCCGGCGCGGCCGTGCCGGTATTGGGCGCGGCGCTCAAGCGGTTGCGTGATCACGCGAGGCCGGCATGATTGGGATTGGCGAAACCGCGCTGCGCGTCAAGCACATCACGCTCGACGATATCCGCACCTTTGCCACCCTGTGCGAAGACATGAACCCCCTGCATCACGACCCCGAATACGCTGCCGCCACGCGCTTCGGCGGCATCATCGCCTGTGGCCCGCATTACCTCTCGCTGTTGATGGGGGTGCTGGCCAGCCATTACACGCAGCACGGCCCGCAGGTGGGCATCGAGTTCCAGGTGAACCTGCTAAAACCGGTGCGCCCCGGGGATACAATCGAATTGAAATGGGTCGTGACCCAAATCGAGTCCAAGTCGCGCGGCAACATCGTCACACTAGACGGCAGCATCACCAACCAGGCGGGCGAGGTAGTGCTCACTACGGTTGGCAAAATCATGACCTTCAATCAGTAGAAAGGAATCAACATGTCCGATCCCATCGTCATCGTTTCCGTCGCCCGCACTCCGGTGGGCGCCATGCAGGGCGAACTCTCGGGTTTTGCCGGCCATCAGTTGGGCAGTCACGCCATCAAGGCCGCGGTCGAGCGTGCCGGCCTGAAACCCGAGCAGGTCCAGGAAGTCATCATGGGTTGCGTGCTGCCGGCCGGCCAGGGCCAGGCGCCGGCGCGCCAGGCCACGCTCGGTGCGGGCCTGCCTAAATCGACCGGCGCCACCACCATCAACAAGGTGTGCGGCTCGGGCATGAAGGCCGCGATGTTCGCGCATGACCTGTTGACCGCCGGCAGCGCCGACATCGTGGTGGCAGGCGGCATGGAATCGATGACCAACGCTCCGTACATGTTGCTCAAGGGCCGCGGCGGCTACCGCTACGGGCATGCCACCATGTTCGACCACATGGCGCTGGACGGCCTGGAAGACGCCTACGAAAAAACCCCCAACGGCGGCGGCAAGTCGATGGGCCAGTTCGCCGAGGATTGCGCCGGCAAGTACACCTTCACGCGCGAAGAGCAGGATGCCTATGCGATCGAATCGACGCGCCGCGCGATTGCCGCCAACAATGACGGCAGCTTCAAGTGGGAAGTCGCCGCCATCACCGTGGCCGGCAAGAAGGGTGATGTGGTGATCGAGAAGGACGAGCAGCCCTTCAAGTCGAATGTCGACAAGGTGCCAACCCTCAAGCCCGCCTTCCGCAAGGACGGCACCGTCACCGCCGCCACTTCGTCCTCGATTTCCGACGGCGCCGCCGCCATGGTGATGATGCGCGCTTCAACCGCCGCCCGGCTGGGCCTCGCGCCGGTAGCCAGGCTGGTGGCGCATGCCACCCATTCGCAGGAGCCGCAGTGGTTCACCACCGCACCGGTGGGGGCGATCGAAAAGCTCTACGCCAAGTGCGGCTGGAACACCGGCACGGTCGACCTGTTCGAGATCAACGAGGCCTTTGCGGTGGTGGCGATGGCGGCGATGAAGGAGCACGGTATTCCACACGCCAAGGTGAACATCCACGGCGGCGCCTGTGCCCTGGGTCACCCCATAGGTGCTTCCGGCGCGCGCCTGATCGTCACCCTGATCGGCGCGCTGAAGAAAACCGGCGGCAAGCGCGGCGTGGCTAGCCTCTGCATCGGCGGCGGCGAAGCCACCGCGGTGGCGATCGAACTGCTGTAACGCGCTCGCGGCTCCCCTCTCCCTCGCCCCGCTTGCGGGGAGAGGGTCGGGGTGAGGGGCAGTCCGAACCAGCCTTTCCTCATTTCTCTCCCTCGCCCCGCTTGCGGGGAGAGGGTCGGGGTGAGGGGCTTCTAACCACCGTCCAAACCGAACCATGCTCCTCTCTCCCGACCACGAACAAATCCGCGATGCCGTGCGTGCCTATGTTGCCGCTGAAGTCGCACCTGGCGCCGCGCAACGCGACCGCGACGCCGCATTCCCCGCCGCTGCCCTCAAGGGCCTGGCCGCACTGGGTCTCTACGGCGTGTTCGTCCCCGAAGAGTACGGCGGCGCCGGCCTCGACTACACCGCACTGGCGGTCGCGCTCGAAGAGGTGGCAGCCGGCGACGCGGCCGCTTCAACGGTGCTGTCGGTCAACAACTGTCCAGTGTGCAACATCCTTCTCAACTACGGCACGCCTGAGCAGAAGGAACGCTGGCTCAAGCCCTTGGCGCGCGGTGCGATGCTCGGTGCCTTCGCCCTCACCGAACCGCATGCGGGCTCGGATGCCTCGGCCCTCAAGACTACCGCGCGCAGGGACGGCGACGACTACATCATCGACGGCACGAAGCAGTTCATCACCTCGGGGAAGTACGGCAATGTGGCGATCATTTTCGCGGTGACCGACAAGGGCGCCGGCAAACGCGGCATCAGCGCCTTTCTGGTGTCGACCGCAACGCCGGGCTATTCGGTGCCGCGCGTAGAGAGCAAGCTCGGCCAGCGCGCCTCCGATACCGCGCAGCTGCTGTTCGAGAACTGCCGCGTGCCGGCGGAAAACATGATCGGCGCGCCGGGCGAGGGCTATCGCATTGCCTTGTCGTCGCTCGAAGGCGGGCGCATCGGCATTGGCAGCCAGGCCGTGGGCATGGCACGCGCGGCCTTCGAAGCGGCGCTGCGCTACGCCAATGAACGCGAAGCCTTCGGCCAGGTGCTGTTCAACCACCAGTCGGTGCAGTTCCGCCTGGCCGACATGGCCACGCAAGTGGAGGTGGCGCGGCAAATGGTGCTGCATGCGGCGGCGTTGAAAGATGCCGGCCGGCCCTGCCTGAAGGAGGCGGCGATGGCCAAGCTGTTCGCCTCGGAAATGGCCGAGAAGGTCTGCTCGGATGCCATCCAGATCCATGGCGGCTACGGCTATGTGGGCGACTTCCCGGTCGAGCGCATTTATCGCGACGTGCGGGTGACGCAGATTTACGAAGGTGCTTCGGACATCCAGCGCATCTTGATCGCGCGGGCGCTGGCGGTTTGAGACCGCCTGACTTCATTCGGACTCAAAGCAGGTACGGGCGATTCTCGACCTCGAGTTGGGTCACGTAAATCTCGCTACTCAGGCGGTCTGCGGTTTCTTTTTCGTCGGCACATTCCAGAAACAGTTCGACAGCCTCACGCAGGTTGGCTTTGGCCTCTTCGAGCGAACCTCCTTGACTTGCGATGTCCAGTTCCGGGCACAAGGCGACGAATCCATCGCCTTCGCGTTCAAGAATGGTGGTAAGGGTTTTGGTCATGAGTTTGGTCCCGTATTCATGTGGCTAACGGCATTGTCGTTCAAGTGTGCCGCCAACAGTCCGGCCTGGAACGGCAGACAGGTTGGCCTTCAGGTATCGCGTCCCGCGCATTCCTTTCATGATGGCGCGCCCTGCACCGCGATGCGCGGGAAGCCCCTTCAGCGCCAGACCCCGTCGATCCGATCCCAGCTATCCACGCGAAGATCGAC
>JAYVST010000134.1:0-1771 GCA_043775255.1 Burkholderiales bacterium | reverse complement strand
AACAGCACGCCGCCGGCTTCGGTTTTGTGGAGGATGTCAGGGGAGCGCACCTTCGCCGCCACCGGATACGGCACGCTGTGCGTGAAGGCGGGGCCGTTGACGGACGCGTTGACTGCGACCGGCACGCCAAGTGAAGCGAACAGGGCCAGCGCTTCGCCCTCGTCGGCTTGCGTGCCGCGCGGCAGCGCCACGTCGGCAGGTGCCGAGTGCGCCGCCTGCGAGCCGCGCGGCGCGCGCCAGCGGAAAAAGCTCGCCAGCGCGTCGGCGCAGGCTTCCGGCGTGCGAAACGCCGCAATGCCCCGCTGCGCCAACAAGGTCAGTGAACGGTCCGCCTGCGGCGTGAGAAATACCGCCAGCGGTTTCGGCCCGCGTGGCGAATGCAGGATCGGGTCGACCGCCACTTCCGGGTGAAACTGCGCCGAGGACCCCACCACCGCGAGCACCGCGTCGCAATCGGGCGCCGCGCAGAGCGAAGCGAGCACCGCCGCGTAGCGTTTGCCCGAGCCTGCCATGGTCAGGTCCACGATCGGCGAATCGGACACCCGCACGCCATGCGCTTCAAGTTCGGTCTTGAGTGCGGGCGAAGGCGCCATCGCATCCATGCCCAGCACGCCGAGCCGATCAACCACGCTGGCGGCGCCGCCGCCGGTGGTGGTGACCACCGCCACCCGCGGCCTGCGGGTCAGGCGCGCGGGTGACCGGCCGCAAAGCAGCGGCGCGATCTCGATTAAGGATTCCAGCATGTCGACGCGCACGATGCCGCAATCGCGCAGGAACGCACCCACTGCCGCGTCGGAGCCGGCCATGGCGCCGGTGTGCGAGCGCGCCATTGCTTCGCCCAGGTCGGAGCGGCCCAGCTTATAGGCGACGATGGGCTTGCCGGCGGCATGCGCGCGGCGCGCTGCGGCGGCGATGCGCGGCGCATCGCGCAGGGTTTCGAGGAACAGCGCGATGACGCGGGTGTCGGCATCTTCGATGAGTAGCTCGAGCAGTTCGCCTACGCCCAGATCGGCCTCGTTGCCTACCGCTACCAGCTTGGCGAAGCCCAGGCCGCGCGCGGCGCCGCGCGACATCAGGGTGCCCAGCATGGCGCCGGACTGCGAGATCACGCTGGTGCTGCCGGCCGGCGGCATGTCGCCTTCGAGCACGGCGTTGACGGTAATGGCCACCCGGCCTGGAACGTCGACCACACCCATGCTGTTGGGCCCCAACAGGCGGACGCCGGCGCGTTGGGCGCTCTCGGCAAGGCGCGCCTGACGTGCCGCGCCTTGGGGACCGAGTTCGGAAAAGCCGTCGCTGAAAATCGATACCAGCGGGATGCCGCAGGCGCCGCAGTCCTGCACCGCGCGTTCCACCGCAGCCCCCGGCGCCATCACGAAGGCATGATCGATCGGGCCGACCGCGGCATGGGCAGCGGCCAGGGTCGGGTAGGCCGGCAGGCCGAAAATTTCGCTGCGGCCGGGGTTGATCGGCACGATCGTGCCGCGGTAGCCGTGCTTGGCAAGAAAGCGCTGCGGCCGGGCGGTGTTCTTGCCGGCCTCACCCGAGGCGCCGACCAGCGCGACCGCACGCGGCGCGAACAGCGCCTGAAACAGGGGCAGGCTCATGCGCGCGCGACGCACAGCGAGGTAAGTTCGCCGGCCTTCTCCAGCGACCACAAGCGCTCCAGCAGGGCATCGGCCGCACCTGCACCCAGCACCGGCGCGGCCAGCTCGCGGAACTTGTCGTCGAGCTCGGTGTCGGTGAGCGGGGCATCCGGATCGCCCTTGCG
>JAYVST010000133.1:0-2986 GCA_043775255.1 Burkholderiales bacterium | reverse complement strand
TTGAGGTGCAAGCGAGGTACGTTTGTCGGGTGTAACCGCCAGCGGCTTGAGCCGACCGGCCTTGACCAGCGGCATGCTGGTCGCGAAATCCAGGACGGTAAAAGTCACCTGACCGCTGGCCACGCTGGTCATGGCCTCCGGCGCCGCCTTGTAGGCCACGCCGACGGCGCCCATCCTGGTGGCGTTGCTCAGCGCCGCAGCCGCGACCTGTCCCGCGCTACTGGTGTAGGCGTAGCTGATCGATGCAGGGTTGGCTTTGCCGTAGGCGACCAGCTCCTGCACGCTGCCCACTTGCAATTGGGAATTGACCAGCAAGACAAACGGGAAGTACCCGATCCGCGCCACCGGCGTGAAGTCCTTGATCGGATCGTAGGCGAGCTTCCTGAAAAGATACGGGTTGGCCGAATGCGTGGTGTTGGTAGTGACGAAAAGCGTGTACCCGTCCGCTGGTGAGCGCGCCACGTGCTCGGCCGCGATCTGGCCGCTCGCCCCCGGCTTGCTTTCGACTATCACTGTCTGCCCCAACGCCTTCTGCAGCGGCTCGCCGATCATGCGCGCGAAGATGTCGCTGGCCGAGCCGGGGCCGAAGGCGATGGTCAGTTTGACTGGCCTGGCTTGGGGCCAGGCTTGGGCGCTGGCCGAAAAGGAACAGGCGAGCGTGAGTGTGCCGACGATCGATCGGAAGACGTTGACTTTCATTGCGGCCCTTTCTCGAAAAACGGGCAGTCTGTTGCAAGTGGCGGCGCAACGCAGCTCGGGCGACATGTCATGGAGCGCGCTTCGGCTTGCCAAAGGGCTACAGCCAAGGGGCGACACTTGCCATGCCGATACTTCCCATGTCAGCCTGCGTCAAGCGCCGCTTTCCGATTTCGCCATAATCCATCAGTATTCTCGCCCATTTGCAGACTGCGTTACTGCATCCGCGAAGCACAATGGTGGCAAGAGTCGCGTTCAACGGGAGCAAGCGCATGCGGCAGTGCTGGGCGGGGATCGGGGCGGTCGTGATGTCTTGGGCTGCGGTGACGGGCGCGGCCACTGTGGAACGATTTTCGCCCGTTGGCGAAGTGCGTGCCGTGCGCCAGGCTGCGGCTCGCTTCTCCGAAGACATGGTGCGCTTCGGCGACCCCAAGGCGCCGGCGCCGTTTGACATCGCCTGCGCTGAGGTCGGACAGGGTCGCTGGATCGACGCGCGCAACTGGGTGTTCGACTTCAGTCGCGATCTGCCGCCCGGAACCCGCTGTTCGTTCAAGGCGAAGGGCGAATTGCGCTCGCTGGCGGGTGGCGCGCTCTCCGGCGCAGCCACCTTCGCGTTTTCCACCGGCGGGCCGGCGGTGCTTTCGATCCTGCCTTACAACGGCTCGTCTGCCATCGACGAGGAGCAGGTATTCGTCCTGAAACTCAACGGCGCGGCGGCGGAGGCTTCCGTATTGGCCGGCGCGTGGTGCGTGGTGCAGGGCCTTGGCGAGCGCGTGCCGGTGGACATCATCGGGGGACGCGAGCGCACCGATCTGTTCAAGGCCTTGAAACGCGAGAAGGAGGCGGCGGACCCGCGCCTGATGCTTCTCAAGTGCAGGCAGCGGCTGCCGGGGGCCGCAGCCGTTACGCTGGTCTGGGGGCGCGGCATCACCAGCACGGCGACGGAACCCGCAGCGCGTGTGGCTACCAGCGGAGATCAGCCGTACAAGTTCACGGTGCGGCCGGAATTCAAGCTCACGTTCACTTGCGTGCGCGAGAACGCCAACGCGCCTTGTTCACCCTACCAGGGTATGCGCGTGGAGTTTTCCGCGCCGGTGTCGCGGGCGACGGCAGAGGGCATTCGCATCGTCGCCGGCCGGGACGAGAGAAAGCCTGTCACGAACAAGGACGATCGTGACGCGGTCGTCAACGGGGTCAGCTTTGCCGGGCCATTTCCGGAAAACGCCGAGTTGACGGTGACTCTGCCTGCGAAGTTCGCCGACGACACCGGCCGCGCGCCGGTCAATGCATCGGGCTTTCCGCTCAAGACCCGCACCGGCGAGGGCGCGCCGCTGGTGAAGTTCGCGGCCGGGTTCGGCATCATCGAGCGTGCGCTGCCGGTGCTGCCGGTTACGGTAAGAAATGTGGAGCCAGCGCTTAGGCAGGCATCGGTGAGCGTCGGCGCGGCGGAGAAGGCGCCCGAGCCTCCCACGGGCGCGCCGTTGACGCGGGTTCGCGTGACTGACGATGTGCAAATCATGCGCTGGATGGAGCGGCTACGGCGCGCCGGTAACGACGAGTTCAAGTCGCGCGAGGTGTCGCTCCTGAAGGGGGCCGCCGGCGCGAAGACGGCGACCCTGCCCGCGCCTGCGGGTGGCAAGTTGTTCGAAGTCATCGGCATCCCCTTGCCTGAACCCGGCTTTCATGTCGTGGAGTTGGAAAGCGAGCGGCTGGGCGCGGCGTTGCTGGGCAAGCCGAAACCGATGTATGTGCGCGCCGGGGCGCTGGTCACCAACATGGCAGTACATCTGAAGGTGGGGCGCGAATCCAGCGCGGTATGGGTCACCGCGCTCGACAGCGCGGCGCCGGTGGCCGGGGCGGCGCTGCGCGTGTCCGACTGCGACGGCAACGAGGTGTGGAGCGGGCAAAGCGGCGCCAACGGCGTGGCGCCCATTGCCCAGGCGCTTGCCGTGGGCAAGCGTTGCAAGGATGGACAGCCGGCCTGGTTCGTCTCGGCGCGCAAGGGCGATGACTTGTCGTTCACCTTGTCGGACTGGCAGAACGGCATCGAGCCCTGGCGCTTCAACGTCAACCAGGGCTATGCGGGCGAAGCGAGCCTGGTGGCGCATACGGTATTCGATCGTCCGTTGTTCCGGGCCGGTGAAACCGTGTCGATGAAGCATTTCGTGCGCGGCGAAACGCTCGCGGGTCTGGCAGGCGCACCGGAATTGCCGGGATCGATGCGCATTTCCCACGTCGGTAGCGGGACGGACTTTGACATGCCGGTGAAATTCGGCGCGCGCGGCTCGGC
>JAYVST010000132.1:0-13089 GCA_043775255.1 Burkholderiales bacterium | reverse complement strand
CGCCCAGGCGGCAATGCGGTCGTGCTCCCACAAGAGGGCGCCGAGCAGCAACAGCGGCAGCGCCACCGGCAGGATGGTCAGCCAGAGCATCATGCTGGTAAAGCGCCGTGTGCCGGCGCCATTGCCGAGTTGGCCGGTGCCCTTCATGCCGGCCTTGTCGGGCGCGGATGTTGCCAGTTCCGTCTTGAGTGCGGCCACGCAGGCGGGGTCGGACACGGCCAGCACGTACTTTCCGGTGCGCCCGCTCCATTCGAGCATCACCTGGCTATCGTTGAAGCCGCCACGCCGGGTGCTGACTTCGGTCCAGCGCGGATTGCCGTCGGTCTCCTCGGTGGTGACCAGACGCAGCCCGAATCCCGAGATCTCGAACTCGACCGGCGCACCGGTGCTCTGGAACCCCGGGCCGAAAGCCTGGCCGCGCAGCCGTTGCACTGTACTCAAGGTCCGCTCCGCGCCCGGCAGGCATCGAGCATCAATCGTCGTCCCCACCGAACAGGCCGCCTTCCTCGCGACCGCCACCTCCGCCCAGCAAGCCACCCATCAGGCCGCCGGCGCCGCCGCCTTTGGGAGCGGCGGCGAAAATGCGCGAGGCCAGGCGATTGAAAGGCAGGGACTGGATGATCACCGTGCCGGGGCCGCGCAGGCTGGCGAAAAACACCCCTTCGCCGCCGAACAGCGCGGTCTTGATCTTGCCGACGTACTGAATGTCGTAGTCGACCGTCGGCTGCATCGCCACCAGGCAACCGGTATCGACGCGCAGCAGTTCGCCGGGCGCCAGATCGCGTTTCATCATGGTGCCGCCGGCGTGAATGAAGGCCAGTCCGTCGCCGTCGAGCTTTTGCATGATGAAGCCTTCGCCGCCGAAGAAGCCGGCGCCGAGCTTTTTCTGGAAAGCGATCGATAGCGACACGCCTTTGGCGGCGCACAGGAAGGCGTCTTTCTGGCAGATCAGCGAGCCGCCCAGCTTGGACAAGTCCATCGGCAGGAGCTTGCCCGGGTAGGGTGAGGCGAACGCAACCTTCTTCTTGCCCTGGCCCTTGTTGGTATACACCGTGGTGAATAGCGATTCACCGGTCAGCACCCGCTTGCCGGCGCCCATGAGCTTGCCGAAAAAGCCCGACTGCTGCGCCGAGCCGTCGCCGAAAATGGTATCCATGTCGATGCCGTCTTCCATGTACATCATGGAACCGGCTTCGCCGATGGCGGCTTCATCCGGGTCGAGTTCGATCTCCACAAACTGCATTTCGGAACCGTAAATCTTGTAGTCGATCACATCCATTGCCATGAATATCGCTCCAGAGTTTGAAATCGGGTCCGGTCAGGCGCGTCTGGCGCATAAGCCTGCGGCAGCGTCGCCTGCGGCGGCAATTGCGCCTCGCGCCGCTATAATCCGGGCGCGAATTTTAACCCGTCTCCACTGCGCTTCTTCCGAGGTAAAACCTTAAGGGTCCGGTGGCGGCGCAAGGTGCGGCCTGCGCGCGGCGGGCCGTGCAGGAAGTAAACCCCAAGTGAACGTGTTCTACGAGGAAGACGGCGGCTTCAAGGTGGCCACCGTGATGTCCGAAGCGGAGGCCTCCTGCCAGGTCGAGGCGGCGCACGGCAAGCGTTCCAAGATCAAGAGCACGGCCGTCCTGGTGCGTTTCAATGAGCCGGCACTGACCAGCTTTCTGGCCGAGGCCCTGCGTCTTGCCGCACAGATCGAACTCGATTTTCTGTGGGAGGTGGCGCCGCAGGATGAGTTCGGATTCGCCGAACTGGGCGCCGAATATTTCGGCCACAAGCCGTCCGCAATCGAGTCGGCCGCGCTCATCACCCGGCTGCACGGCGCGCCGATGTATTTCTACAAGAAGGGGCGCGGCCGCTTCAAGTCGGCGCCGGCGGACGCGTTGAAGGCTGCGCTGGCCTCGATCGAGCGCAAGGAACGCGAAGCCCTATTGGTCGCGCAATATGCGGCCGACCTTGCGCGGTTTTCCATGCCGGAAGACCTGCGTGCGGGCGTCCGGCAGCTGCTCTACAAGCCGGACAAAATGTCGTTGGCCTACAAGGCGCTGGAGGCCGCCACCGTCGCCACCGGGCTTGCGCCGCAACGCCTGCTGCATCGCGCGGGCGCGTTGGCCGGTCCGTACCAGTACCACTACGACCGTTTCATGTTCGAACACTTTCCGCGCGGCGTCGGATTCGCCGCGCACGCACCGATCGCGGCGCCCGCCGGCCTGCCCTTGGCGCCGGCGCCGGCATTTTCGATCGACGACGCCAGCACCACTGAAATCGACGACGCCTTCTCGGTGGCGACCGGTCAGAGCGGCCGCTTGCGCATTGGCATCCACATTGCCGCGCCGTCCTTAGGCTTCACACCCGGCGGCGATGAGGACGGCATCGCGCGCGACCGCATGTCCACCGTTTACATGCCCGGCGGCAAGATCACCATGCTGCCGGATTCGGCCGTGGATGCGTATACCCTCAGGGCCGGCGGCGTCGCGCCCTGCGTCTCGCTCTACATCGAGGTGGAGCCGGCCGACATGGCCATCGCGTCGATCGAATCGAAGATCGAGTGCATCCACATCGCCGCCAACCTGCGCCACCATGAACTCGACCCGTTGGTCAGCGAAGCAAGTCTGGACGCGGGCAGCGGGTCGTACCCGTTTGCCGCCGAGTTGGCCACCCTTTGGCGCCTGGCGCGGAAACTCGAGGGCCTGCGCGGCAAGCCATCGAACAACCTCAACTTCCGCGACTACAACTTCGCCATCGACTGGCCTGCCGAAGGAGGCATCGTCGAATCCGCGCACGTGGCCATCAGCGAGCGCCGCCGCGGCGCGCCCTTGGACCGAATCGTCTCGGAGTTGATGATCTTCACTAACAGCACCTGGGGCCGGCTCCTGGCCGATCGTGGCGCTGCCGGCATCTATCGGGTCAAGACCGGGGTCGGCCCGGCCGGCAAGGTGCGCATGACTTCGGCCCCGGCCCAACACATCGGGCTGGGGGTGTCGCACTACGCGTGGTCGAGTTCACCCCTGCGGCGTTATGTCGACCTGGTCAACCAGTGGCAACTGGTGGCGGTGTTGTCCGGCAAACGGCCGCCGTTCGCCCCGAATTCTGAAATGTTGCTGGGCGCGATCGCGGCCTTCGACGCCGCTTACACGGCCTATGCCGAGTTCCAGGGCGGGCTCGAGCGGTTCTGGTGTCTGCGCTGGCTCGAACAGGAAGGCTATGTGGGCGCCGCGCGAACCCTGATCGGCACCGTGGCGCGCGACGGTACGGTGCGCTTAGACGCGATTCCTCTTTCGGGCAGTGTGGCCGGCATGCCTGCGCTGCCAGTCGGCACGGGTGTTTCGGTGGGCGTGCGCTCGGTCGATCTTTGGCAGATTGCCGCCGATCTCACGTTCGCCGGCGCGAGCACGCCGCCGCGCGGAGAAATTTCGCCCGAGCTTCTGGAAGCCGGCCCGATTAGCGATTAGAATCGTGCATTCGAGGTAGAGGGGGCGTGCTGGCCGGAGACGGCCAGCAGGCGCCCGACAACACACTTTGTGAGCATCGCCGAAGCGTTTTTCCAGACCTTTCCCGCGCCTGCCTGGTGGCGCAAGCTGGATGCTTCACGGCGCATTCTGGCGCTCGCGCTGGTGCTGTCCACGGTCGCGCACGCGGGACTCCTGGCAGTGCGGTTCGCGCCGCCCGACCTATTTCGCATGCGGCCGGTGGAAAACCGGCTCGACGTCATCCTAGTCAATGCCAAGCACGAGCAAAAGCCGGTCAAGGCCGAAGCCTTGGCGCAGGCCAATCTTGACGGTGGCGGCGAGGCCGAAAGCGGGCGCGCCAAATCGTTTCTGCCCAAGAGCCGCAAGGCGCAGGACGGCGACGAATTGCGCGAGGCCAACGCGCGGGTGCAACAGCTCGAAGAGGAACAAAAGAAGCTGATGACGTCCATGCGCGATGCAAGCGCGAAAGTCGCATCCAGCGAGGCGCGTGCCGAGGCACAGCCGGACCCGGTGCCGCCGGCGCCGCAAATAACCGGCGCCGACCTCTACGCCAGCACGCAGGCGATTCTCCGGCGCGAGGCCGAAATCAACAAGACCATCGAAGAGGGCAACGCGCGCCCCAAGCGCGGCTACGTAACGCCGTCCACCCGCGAGGTCGAGTATGCGATGTATTTCAAGCAGTGGGCCGACAAGGTCGAGCGCTATGGCAACCACAACTATCCGGAGTCGGCCAAGGGCCGGCGCTACCGGCTGGTGCTGACCGTTTCGCTGTTCGCCGATGGGCGCATCGAGAAGATCGAGATCGACCGCAGCTCCGGCAACCGCGAGGTCGATGATGCCGCGCGCCGCATCGTGCGCACCGCAGGGCCTTACGGGCGTTTCTCGCCCGCCATGCTGGCCCGCTACGGCGTACTCGACCTTACCATGATCTGGACTTTCGCCCGTGAGGACTCGCTCAGTGTCGAAGGCTCCAACTAGCAGCCTGCCGGAACCCACGCCGCGCCGCGCGCGCGATCTGCCGTCGGCAACCGGCGGCCCGGAGCCGTTGATGGCGCGCGACCGGCGCGCCGCCGACGGCTTGTTGCGGGCGTTGGCCGACAACGTGCCGGCGGCTATCGCCTATTTCGAACTCGAAGCAAACAAGTGCCAGTTCGCCAATCGGCAGTACGCCGAGTCGAACGGCTGGAGCGTCGATTCCATCGTCGGCAAGACGGTGGCCGAAGTCATCGGGTCGCAGGCCTGGGAGGCGATCCTGCCGCACGTCACGCGAGTGCGGTCCGGCGAACGGGTGATGTATTCACGCGAGTTGCAATTGCCTTCGGGCGAAAAGCGGCAGATCGAAGTCAACCTGATCCCGCACTTCGGCGCCGCCGGCGTGCAGATGGGCGCCTTCGTGCTCATCACCGACATCACGCGCCACTTTCTGGCCGAGCAGGCCATTCGCGAGAGCGAAGAACGGATGCGCAAGTTCGCTCAATCGACCACCGAAGGCATTTTCTTCCACAAGAACGGCATTCTCAGCGATGTCAACGACGCGCTGACAACCATCCTGGGTTTTGGGCGCGAGGAGATGATCGGCCGCAACACGCTGGAGTTCGTGCCCGAGGAGGCGCGTGCGGGCATCACCGAATACATCCGCGCCGGGTCCGAGTTTCTCTACGAGTGCGAAGTCTTGCACCGCGACGGCCATCGCGTGCCGGTTGAAATTGTCGGCAAGACGGTGCATCGGGAAGGCGAAACCTACCGGCTGGGCGTGCTGCGCGACATCACCGAACGCAAGCGGGCCGAGGCGCGAATCGACTACCTGGCGCGGCACGACGTGCTTACCGGCTTGCCGAACCGCTCGTTCCTTGCCGAACGGCTCGAAGGCGTGCTGGCCCTGGCGCGGCGCCACGAGATGGCCGCCGCGATACTGTTCATCGACCTCGACAATTTCAAGACCGTCAACGACTCGCTGGGCCACCAGGCCGGCGACGAACTGCTCAAGGAAATCGCCGCGCGCATCAAGGGCGCGTTGCGCGAAGCCGACATCGTCGCGCGCTTCGGCGGGGACGAATTCCTGATCGCCTTGGGCGACCTCGCCGCTCCCGGCGACGCCACCCGCGTGGCCAACAAGTTGCTCGCGGTCGTGTCGGCGCCGCTCACCTTGGCGGGCCGTCAGGTATCTGTAACGCCGTCGATCGGCATCAGCCTGTTCCCCCGCGATGGCGCCGATGTGGATGAACTGATCCGCAATGCCGACAGCGCCATGTACCGCGCCAAGGAGAGTGGCCGCGCCAGTTTCCAGTTCTACGCCCCCAGCCTGTCGGAAGGGGCCGACGTTCTGCTGGCCAAGGAATCGAACTTGCGCGCAGCGTCCGCGAATGGCGAATTCGTCATCCACTACCAGCCGCAATTCGCCATCACGGACGGCGCGCTGACCGGCATCGAGGCGCTGGTGCGCTGGCGCCACCCGCAGCATGGCCTCCTGGCGCCGGCCGAGTTCATTCCGTTTGCCGAGACGCGCGGCATGATCATTCCGATCGGCCGCTGGGTCCTGCGCGAAGCCTGCCGGCAGTTGCGCGAGTGGCGCGACGCCGGGTATGCGACGCATCCCGTGGGCGTGAACGTGTCGGCCTTGCAGTTCCGGCGCGAGGCGCTGGTCGGCGAGGTGGCGCAGGTGTTGAACGAAACCGGCCTTGCGGCTGCGGAGCTGGAGATCGAGATCACCGAAGGCGCATTGATGGACGACGCGACGGTCGCCGAAAAGCTGGCGGCGTTGCGCCGCCTGGGGGTGCGCATCGCGGTCGACGATTTCGGCACCGGCTATTCCTCGCTTTCCTACCTGCAACGCTACCCGATCGACAAGCTGAAGATCGATCGCTCCTTCATCAGCGGCGTTGCCGAAGGCGGCAATCCGGCGGCGATCGCCACCGCGATCATCCAGCTTGGACGTGCGCTCGGGCTCACGGTGCTGGCCGAAGGCGTCGAGACCGACGGCCAGATGGCTTTCCTGCGCGAGCAGCGTTGCGATCAGGTGCAGGGCTATCTGTGCGGAAGGCCGCTGGCGGCGCAGGATTTCGCCGCGGCCTTTCTGCGCCCGGCGGGCGGCGGCGGAACCTGACGTGCGGCGCGCACTTCTCTGGTGCGCCAAAGCGATGTTGTGGCTGACGCTGCTCGCGCTGCTGTTGCTGGTGCTGTATCAGGCCTCGATTTACGCCAGAGTGTGGTGGTGGGTGGAACACAACCCCGCCTCGACCAGCTTCATGGATGCTCGTCTGGCCGTGATTAAGGAAAAGGAGCCGGCAGCCGCTCTCAAACACGCCTGGGTCCCGTACGGCAAGATCGCGCAGAACCTCAAGCTGGCCGTGATCGCCGCCGAGGACACTTCCTTTGTCGACCACGAGGGCTTCGACTGGAAAGGCATCGAAAAGGCCTTCGAAAAAAACCAGAAGAAAGGCAAAGTGGTCTCGGGCGGCTCGACCATCACCCAACAGCTGGCGAAAAACCTGTTCCTCTCAGGCGAACGCAGCTATGTGCGCAAGGCCCAGGAGGCGGTGATCACCTGGATGCTCGAGGAACGCATGGAAAAGGACCGCATTCTCGAGATTTACCTCAACGTGGTCGAATGGGGCAACGGTGTCTTCGGCGCGGAGGCCGCAGCGCGCCACTATTTCGGCCTGTCGGCAGCCCAGCTGTCGCGCGAGCAGGCCGCGCGCCTGGCCGCCATGCTGCCGCGGCCGCGCTTCTACGACAGCAATCGCGGCTCGGCCTATCTGGCGCGCCGCACTGCGGTGATCCTGGCGCGCATGCGCCAGGTCGAGGCGCCCTGACAAACGCTGTGCACGGCGGTTTTGCCCGAACTGGCCGCCAAAAGCATCCCTGACCGGATCATGCCCGTTAAGGGTCTGTCCCGATAATCCTGCGTAACCGGTGGGTCGTCGAGACGCGGCGGGACGGTCCCTTGCATCACTCGCGGGTGGCCGCAGCTGGTTTGGGGGGAAACATGGGCTATCGAACACTGTTGAAGGCAATGCTGCTGGCTTGTGTCTGTGTCGCGCAGCATGGACGCTCGGCCGAACTCGTCATTCCGGGCAGCGGAGATTTCGACCGCGAGACGACTCGCACCGGCGCAGCGCGCGAATTCCTCACGTTCGTCGCGTCGCCTGCTGCGCGTGAAGTGTTGGGCAGTCTTGGCATCGCGCCGGCGACGCGGAAGTGAACATGGGCAAGAGCCGTTCCATCGCCTATCCGCTGGTCGGACTGATCGTCCTGATCTCGCTTGCGACCGCAGCAGCCGGCTACTTTCAGACCCTCCGCGCGCAGAGCCTGAACCTTACGCTGTCGAGTGAACAGGGCGTACGCCACACCGCCGCAGTGGTCGAGGCGCTGATCCGGGCCGATGTGCCGCGCCTTGGCGCATTGGCGCGCAGCTTAAGCGAGAACGGCGAACTCGCCGCAGCCCTGGCGCGCGCGTCCGCTGACGCCGGCGACCAGACCCTTGCGCCGGTGCTCGACCGGATCAATAAATACAGCGCGGTCGATCTGCTGCAGGTGAGTGACCGCGCCGAACGGGTTCTGTATCGCGCCCATGACCCAAAGCGCAAGGGCGATATTCCGCAAATCTGGGGGGTTGAAGAAGCGCTCGCCGGTGAGCATGTCGTCGTGACCTCGACAGGACCATCCGGGCTTGCCTTGCGAGCGATCTCGCCGCTGCGCAGTGCCCGCGGGATCGTCGGTACCGTGATGGTTGGGTCCGTGTTCGACGACAAATTCGCCAAGCGCCTGGCGCTCCAGGCCGGCGCCGACATCCACTTCGCTTCCACCCGCGGAGTGTGGGCAGGCTCGCGCCGCAGCGCAGGGCTGGCGGAGCAGTTTCGTGTGCCACTTGAAGCCTCTCTGCTGCAAAAGACCGCCGTGTTCGTCGATGATCCCGCAGACCGGCGCGCGCGCCTATTTGTCCCGTTTCGTATTGTCGACGAGTCGTTCACGCTGGTGGTGGAACTCGATACGTCGGCCGCGCACGCCCTGCACGCGCGCGTGGTGCGCGAGCAACTCACGGTATCGCTGGCGATTCTGGCCGTGGCGGTATCGCTCGGTCTGGTCCTGACTTGGCGCATTATCGGCCCGCTGGCGCGCTTGCGGCGCGACGCGCAGGCGATCGCCGGCCGTTTTTCTGCACCAAGCTTCGACGCTGGCGGCGCCAACGAGATCGAATCCCTGGCGCGCGTATTCAAGGCCGCGACCGGCGCACTGGAAGATGCGCATCGCCTCGCGAGCGAAAGCGAACATGCGGTACGTGCAATGGTTGAATCCATGCCGCTGATGGTCGCCGTGCTCAATACCAATCTCGCTTTCGAGTATGCCAACCTGCGCTATGAGCAATGGGCCAATGCGGGATCGGCATCCGTGGTGGGACGCTCGGCGCGTGAAATCATGGGCGAGGAATACTACGCATTGGCCGAACCCAGCCTGCACGCGGCCTTGGGCGGTCAACCCGGAGCCATAGAGCGGGTCAAGCGCTTGCCAGACGGCGCCGAACGTCATGTGCTCGGGCATCACATGCCGCGGGTGGGAACGGATGGCCGGGTGGACGGCGTCTATCTGGTCCTGCTCGACATCACCGAACGCAAGGCGGCGGAACGCGCCTTGCAGGAAGCGAAGGAGACGGCGGAGGCGGCGAGCCGGGCGAAGTCGGAGTTCGTGGCGAACATGAGCCATGAGATCCGCACACCGATGAACGGCGTTCTGGGCATGACCGAGCTTCTGCTCGACACCGGGCTGGACGAAGGGCAGAGGCGCTATGCGAGGAACATCCGCAATTCGGCCGATTCGCTCCTCAACATCATCAACGACATTCTTGATTTTTCCAAGATCGAGGCCGGCAAGATGGAACTTGACCCGGTCGATTTCGACGTGCGCGAACTGGTAGAGGAAGTCGCGGAGATGGCGGCCGGGCGTGCCCATGCCAAGGGCATTGAGCTCCTCTGCAGTGTCGACGAGGCAGTGCCGCCGGCGGCGCGGGGAGACGCGGGGCGGTTGCGTCAGGTGCTGACCAACCTGGTCGGCAACGCGGTCAAGTTCACCGAGCGTGGTGAAGTACGTATCGAAGTGCGCCCGGCCGGCGCGGATGGCGGCGAATTGGCGGAACCGGATGGGGGAGGTTGCCGGCTCGAATTCGCCATCATCGATACCGGCATCGGTATCACCGATGAAGCGATCGGACGTCTGTTCTCGGCGTTCACCCAGGCCGACGGGTCGACCACGAGGCGTTTCGGCGGCACCGGGCTGGGCCTGGCAATTTCGCGTCAGCTGGTCAAACTGATGGGGGGCGCGATCGAAGTGGAGAGCATGCCCGACCATGGGTCGCGGTTCTGGTTCCGCTTGGCGTTAGACCCTGCCGAATCGGCGGGGACCGAATGGATCGCGCGGGACGACCTTCGCGGACTCGACGTTCTGATCGTCGAAGACAACCAGAGCAACGGCGAAATCCTGCTGCAACATGCCAGCACCTGGAAGATGCGCGCCACGCTGGCGCCGGACGCGGAGAAGGCACTGGCAGCGGTAGCCGAGGCGGGCCGAACCGGACAGCGCTTCGACCTTGCGTTGATCGACTGGAAGCTGCCGGGCATGAACGGCATCGACTTGGCGGGTGCGCTGCGGCAAGCCGGGCCGGGTGCACCGCAACGCATGGTGTTGCTCACCTCAATGACGGCCTCGAACGTGGCGCAGATTGCGAAGACCGCTGGATTTGCCGCCTATCTCAGCAAGCCCCTGCGGCGCGTCGAACTGTACCGCACCATTTCGCGTGTCATGGGAATCGCAGCCACAGGTCCGGAAGAAGTAGTGGTCGCCGAGAGCGGACCGCGCACCAGCGGCCAGGTGCTTCTGGTGGAAGACAACCTGGTCAATCAGGACATCGGTGCGGCAATGCTGGGTGCGGCGGGACTGCGCGTGGACTTGGCCAACAACGGCATCGAGGCGGTGGCGCTGTTCGGACGCAAGCGCTACGACTTGATCCTGATGGATTGCCAGATGCCGGAAATGGATGGTTTTGCCGCCACCGCCGAGATTCGCATGCGCGAGGCGGCCACCGGCGTGGCTCGTACGCCGATCGTGGCGTTGACGGCCAATGCCATGCAGGGTGATCGCGAGCGTTGTCTGGCCGCCGGGATGGACGACTACCTGGCCAAGCCATTCAGCAAACCGCAACTGGCGGCGATGGTGTTGCGCTGGAACAAGAACCCTGTGGAAGTCGGCGGCAAGCCGCCAGCAGCAACCGGGTCGGGGGCCGCCGCGGTTGCCGAGGCGGCGCCGGCAGTGGCGGCAGAAGACGAAGCCCCA
This sequence comes from Burkholderiales bacterium, assembly GCA_043775255.1. Taxonomy (GTDB): domain Bacteria; phylum Pseudomonadota; class Gammaproteobacteria; order Burkholderiales; family JAEUOS01; genus JAEUOS01. The sequence goes on along the minus strand of JAYVST010000132.1, from coordinate 2,293 downwards.
ACGCTGGACCAAAGCGCGCTGGCGAACATCCGCGCACTGGAACGGCCCGGGTCGCCCAGCCTGCTCGGTCGGGTGGTCGAGCGCTATGTGACCGACGCGGCGCGGCTGTACGGACAAATGCAGGCCGCGCTCGCGGGCTGTGACGCCGAAGCGCTCGCGCGCGCCGCGCACACGCTCAAGTCGGCCAGTGCCAATGTCGGCGCGCATCGGCCGGCCGCGTCATGCAAGGCGCTGGAAGCAGGGGCGCGCAGCGGCAACCTCGCCGCCGCCGCCGCTCTTCTGCGACAACTTCAGCCACAACTCGAGCAGGTGAGCGAGGCGCTGCGCGCCGAGATCGAGGCGACCGCATGAAGCGCTCCAGGACACGTCATCGAATTGGCGGACAGTGCCGTATTGCCGGTGACAGCCGCTGTTCAGGTGGTCCGCTCAGGAAAGCGGCGACACCGCCGTTATCGAGGAGTGTCGCAGTCGGTGCGCGCAAGAGCGCGTCCAGTCTCGATCTCCAATGACCCTCAGGCAATGACTGCGAACGTACCCTTGCGCGAGCTTGCTGCTCCTCTCCAGCCGTCGGTTCATGGCGCCGGCGCCGGCACCGCTGCGCCCCTGGTCCTGGTGATCGATGACGATTCGATGATGCGCATGCTGGTCTGCGAAGCGCTCAAGTCCGGCGGATTTCGGGTCGAGGAAGCCGAAGACGGCGCAGCCGGGCTGGCGTCCTTTACCGACCTGCGACCCGATGTGGTGCTGCTCGATGTGGTCATGCCGGGCATGGATGGCTTTGAGACCTGCAGCGCGTTGCGCGCCTTGCCGGCCGGGGCGCGGGTGCCTGTGCTGATGATGACCGGGCTTGATGACGCGGGATCGATCAATCGCGCCTATGAAGTGGGGGCGACCGATTTCGTCACCAAGCCGATCGCCTGGCCGATCCTGTCGCACCGCGTGCGCTATCTATTCCGCGCCAGCCAGACCTTCGCGGCGTTGGCGCAGAGCCAGGAGCAACTGGCCGAAGCGCAGCGCATGGCGCAACTGGGCTATTGGGAATGGGACGCCGCCGGTAACCAGGTGTTCCGTTCCGATGAGCTGTTGCGCATCCTCGGAGTGGAACGCGATTCATTTCCGACGCATTTGGGCGCCACCGCCGCGCTGGTGCATCCGGATGACGCAGAAACCTTTGCGCGCGCCCTCGCTTCCAGACCGGGCCCTGGCAAGCCGATGGCGCTCGAGCACCGGATCATTCGGCCCGATGGCGAGGTCAGGCTTTTGAGCCTGCAATCGAAAGGCGTGTTCGACCAGACCGGCGAACTGCTGCGCATCCAGGGAACCACCCAGGACATCACCGAACGACGCCAGACCGAGGAGCGCATGCGAGCGCTCATCCTGTACGACGCGGTGACCGGTCTGCCGAACCGGCAATTCTTCAAGGAGCAGTGCGACCATGGCCTGGCGCTGGCGGCGCGCCTCAAGCTGCCGCTGGCGATCATGGTGCTCGACATTGATCGTTTCCAGCGTATCAACGAAACGCTGGGGCACGGTGTCGGCGATCTCCTGCTCAAGGAAATCGGCACACGAATTGAATGGTCCCTGCGCGAGGCCGACTATCTGGCCCGTGCTGGAAGCGCGCCGGACGCGCAGAGCGTGGCGCGGCTGGGGGGCGACGAATTCACGATCATGTTGCCGGCCCTGGCACAGGCGGAAGATGTGGCCAAGGTCGCGCGGCGCATTCTCGCGGAAGTGGCGCGGCCGGTCAGGCTGGAAGGACAGGAAATCGTGGTGACCGCCAGCGTCGGTATCGCCGTCTATCCGGCCGACGGCGAGGACACCGACAGCTTGCTGCGCAACGCCGACAGCGCGATGCACTTCGCCAAGCAACAGGGCAAGAACAACCACCAGTATTTCTCGGCGTCGATGAATACCCGTTCCGCCCAGAAGCTGACCCTGGAAAACGGTTTGCGCAAGGCGATCGAACGCGGCGAACTGATCCTCCACTATCAGCCCAAGGTCGATTCGGCAAGCGGGCGAATCGCGGGCGTCGAAGCCCTGATCCGCTGGAATCATCCGGACTTTGGCATGGTGGCGCCGAACGATTTCATTCCGCTGGCCGAAGAAACCGGCCTGATCGTGCCGATCGGAGAATGGGTGCTGCGAGAAGCCAGCCGTCAGGTGGCGCTCTGGCGCGCCGACGGTTTCGATGAACTGACCGTAGCGGTCAACATGGCGAGCCCGAATTTTGCGCAGCGCGATTTCGTCAGCCGCGTCGCAGCGACCATCCGCGAGGCCGGCATCGCGCCCGCGG
>JAYVST010000131.1:0-9753 GCA_043775255.1 Burkholderiales bacterium | reverse complement strand
GCCTTGTGCGCCGGCCCGTCCTTCTCGACCGAACTCACCAGCGCGCCCTGCGGCTTTTTCAAACCGAAGGAGTCCGCCAGGCCCTGGTTGACCTCCTGGATGCCGACGCCTAAGCGGCCGCGTGTGACCTTGCCGTACGCAACCAGCTGATCGCGCACCCTGGAAGCCACATCGATGGGAATCGCGAACGACAAGCCCTGGTACCCGCCGGAGGAGGAATAGATCTGCGAATTGATGCCGATCACCTCGCCTTTCAGGTTGAACAGCGGCCCGCCCGAATTGCCCGGATTGACCGCCACGTCGGTCTGGATGAAGGGCACGTAGCCATCCAGCGCGCGCGACTTGGCGCTGACGATGCCGGAGGTGGCGCTATTCTCGAAGCCGAATGGCGAGCCGATGGCCAGCACCCACTCACCGACACTGATGCCGGCCGGATCGCCCAGTTTCACCGTGGGCAGCCCGGTGGCCTCGATCTTCAACACGGCCACGTCCGAGCGTTTGTCGGCCCCCACCACGCGAGCGCGAAATTCGCGCCGATCGGTCAGTTTCACGGTGACTTCGCTCGCGCCTTCGACCACATGCGCGTTGGTGAGGATCACGCCGTCAGCGCCGACAATGAAGCCCGAACCCTGGCCGCGCTGCACCTGCGGGCCTTGCTGCGCGCGCGGGAAATTCGGTCCGAAGCGACGAAAGAACTCGTACATCGGGTCGCTCGCGTCCGGTGCGGCGTCATTGGCCGCCTGCGGCTTGCCGCTGGTGGCGATGTTGACGACCGCCGGGCCGTAGGTGCGCACGATGCTGGCGAAATCGGGGTAGGCGCCAGGAATCGACTGGACCGGGACCTCCGGTGCCACCATCTGATTGGCAGGTGCAGCAACCACCGGTGCGGCGGCCGTCGCATGGGCGAGCATGCGCGCTTCGTTGCTTGCCAGGCCCGCGCCAAAAGCGGCCGCCAAAGCGACCGCGAGAAAACTGCGTTTGAGGGTAATGCTGGTCATCGAATGCTCCTTGCGTTGACGATGCCGGCACGCCATCGCGGCGCCCCGGTCCCTTGTTGCCTGCTGGTAGACAGGCCGATGGGGACAAGGTTTTGCGCGATCGGGGTTGTCTTGTGTATCGAATTGTTTCCCGCGAGAGGGTATTGGGGCGCAATGTGCCAGACCAACGGCGCCGGCTCCGACATGCCACGCGGGGGCGAGCTGTTCAAGTTCTTCGCGAGCCAACGCGAAGCCGACTCGCGAGCCAACGCGAAGCCGACAGCGGGCACGCCGCCGTAACGGGCACCCGGCGGCCATAAGGCAGCGCACGCTCCCGAGGAGCAGCGGCGGCTAAACCACCACCGTCTGCGCCTGCCCCTGGCCGCGCTCGGCAATCGCACCGATGCGCCAGACGGTCTCACCGGCCGCAGCCAGTTGCGCCATGGCGCGCTCGGCGTCGGACGCGGCCACCACCACCGCCATGCCGATGCCGCAATTGAACACGCGGTGCATTTCGGCGTCCGCCACGCCGCCCTGCTGCATCAGCCAGCCGAACAGGGGCGGCATGGTCCAGGCGTCGCGTTGCAGCAAGGCGGTCAAGTTCTCGCCCAGCATGCGCGGCACGTTTTCGACTAAGCCGCCGCCGGTGATGTGCGCCATGCCCTTGACCTTGAGGCTCTTCATCAACGCCAACAGCGGCTTGACATAGATGCGGGTAGGTTCCATCAGCACAGCGCGCAACGTACGGCCCTGGGCATCGGGAAAATGCGCGGCGTTGAAATCCGGATTGGCACGTTCGATGATCCGCCGCACCAGTGAATAGCCGTTGGAATGCGCACCGCTCGAAGCCAGGCCCAGCACCGCATCGCCGGGCTCGATCGACCTGCCGTCGATGATGAGCGATTTCTCCACCGCGCCGACGGCGAACCCGGCGAGGTCGTATTCACCGGCCGGGTACATGCCCGGCATTTCTGCGGTTTCGCCACCGATCAGGGCGCAGCCGGCCAGTTCGCAGCCACGCGCGACACCGCCGATCACCTGCGCCGCGGTGTCCACGTCGAGCTTGCCGCAGGCGAAATAGTCGAGAAAGAAGAGCGGCTCCGCCCCCTGCACCAGGATGTCGTTGACGCTCATGGCGACTAAGTCGATGCCGACGGTGTCGTGCTGGTTCAGATGGAACGCCAGCTTCAGTTTGGTGCCGACACCGTCAGTGCCGGACACCAGCACCGGCTCCTTGTAGCGTTTGGGCACTTCGAAGAGCGCGCCAAATCCGCCGATGCCGGCCAGCACGCCTTCACGCAGGGTCTTTCTGGCCAGCGGCTTGATGCGTTCGACCAGCGCATCGCCGGCATCGATATCGACACCGGCGTCGCGGTAGGAGAGAGGGGCTTGGCTCATGGAATCAGGGGGCTCGCAGGTAGAATCCGCGCTTTGCGAGGCGAGAATGCGCGCTTGCGACCGTCCGGCCCCAGGTTCGGCGGACGGCTTCGCGAGCGCGAATTCTAGCCCACCCGAACCGGTTCCCCGGCCTGCTTTTCCGTTCAGTTCCGACCCCACCGCCTCCGATGCCGCTTCGTCCTGAACAAATCCAGTCCGCCTGGTGGATCGCGCTTGGGCTCGGCTTCGTCTGGGTGCTGTATCTGCTCAGCCCCATCCTCACCCCGTTTCTGGCGGGCGCGGTTCTGGCTTACATCCTCAATCCGGGTGTGGACTGGCTTGCGCGGCGGCGCGTGCCGCGTGCCGTGGGCGCCACCCTGATGATTCTGCTCATGGTCATCGCCGGTTTGGCGCTGGTCCTGATCCTTGTCCCGCTGATCTCCAAGCAGGTGACGGAACTCTCGTTGCACCTGCCGTCGTTCCTGGTCAGGCTCGACGAAGTGCTGGCGCCGCGCCTGAAGGCGTGGTTCGGCTGGGAAGTCCATTTCGATGTGGCCTCGATCAAGGCCTTTATTGCCGAGCATTGGCAGAGCGACGACGGCCTGGCCAAGCGCCTGCTGGCTTCGCTCAAGCTGGGCGGGCTGGCCCTGGTAGGCGTGATCGGCAACCTGCTGCTCATTCCGCTGGTGCTGTTCTATCTGCTGGCCGATTGGCACGACATGCTCGCGCGCGTCGACCGCAGCATTCCGCGCCGCATCCACGCCAAAGTGCAGGCGATCGCCGGCGAGATCAACGCGGTGCTGGCCGAATTCCTGCGCGGGCAATTGGCGGTGATGGGGATCCTGGCGCTTTACTACAGCACAGCGCTGTGGCTGGGCGGGATCGATTTCGCCTTGCCGATCGGCATCATCACCGGCGGCCTGGTGTTCGTGCCCTACCTGGGCTTCGCCGCCGGGCTGGTGCTCGCGCTGATCGTGGCGGCCCTGCAACTCAATGGCGTCAACAGTCTCGTGGTCGTGGCGGTGGTGTTCGGCTTCGGGCAGATGCTGGAAAGCTTTTTCCTCACCCCGCGCATCGTCGGCGACCGTATCGGCCTGCATCCGCTGGCGGTGGTGTTCGCCCTACTGGCCTTCGGGCAGGTGTTCGGCTTTTTCGGCATCCTCCTGGCGCTGCCTGCCTCGGCCATTCTGCTGGTGGGGTTGCGCCATCTGACCCAGGCCTATTTCACCAGCCCGTTCTACCGGCAGCCATGATGAACGCGGTGCAGCGGTCCGGCCGGCACGCCGGAGGCCGGCGATGACCATGCGCCAGATGGTGCTGGCCCTGGGCGCACCGCCGCCGCCTTCCTTCGACAATTTCGTGTGCGGGCGCAATGGCGCAGCGCTGGCCGCCCTTGATGCGCTCGGCCCCCCCGCTTCGACCGACCGTTGCGTCTACCTTTGGGGCGAACGCGGCAGCGGGCGCAGCCACCTCATTGGCGCATGGCGCAAGCGCCATGCGGATGACGCCGAATGCCATGCGATCGACGATGTCGAGCGCCTCGACGACGCAGCGCAGATCGATCTGTTCAGTCTCTACAACCGCGCGCGCGCCGGCGCCGCCTGGCTGCTGGTGGCCGGCCCCTGCGCGCCGGCCCGGCTCGCCCTGCGCGAGGACGTCAAGAGCCGCCTGGCCTGGGGCCTCGCATTCGAGGTCCTGCCGCTGTCGGATGACGAAAAGCGCGCCGCCCTGGCAAGCCGTGCCGCTGCCCACAACATGCCGGTCGCGCCGGAAATGCTCGACTATCTTCTCGCGCGCGCGCGCCGCGACATGCCGTCCTTGATCGCGTTGATGGACGCACTGAACGATTTTTCACTCGAAACCAAGCGCGCGGTCACCCTGCCGTTGTTGCGCGAACTGCTCAACCAGAATCAGACATTGCCGCTATGAACCTGGCCCTGTTCGATCTCGACAATACCCTGATCTCGATCGACAGCGACCATGCCTGGGGCCGCTACCTGGTCGCGCGCGGCATCGTCGACTCGGCCGAATTCGACCGCAGAAATGACTATTTCTACGAGCGCTACAAGGCCGGCACGCTGGACATCCATGAATACCTGCTGTTCGCATTAGCGCCGCTGGCACGCCGTCCGCGCGCCGAAATCGACGCCTGGCATGACGATTTCATGCAGGCCGTCATTCTCCCGGCGATCGGCGCCAAGGCGCGCGCGCTGGTGCGTTCGCACTTGGCCGTCGGCGACATCTGCTGCTGCGTCACCGCCACCAATGCCTTTGTCACCGCGCCGATCGCGCGCGAATTCGGCATACCGCACCTGATCGCTTGCGACTTGGAGGAGCATGATGGTGTATTCACGGGCAAGCCGCGCGGCATCCCCAGCTTCCAGGAAGGCAAGATCGTGCGCGTCGAGGGCTGGCTTGCCACCATGAACCGGCGCATTGGCGACTTTCCGGTGAGCCATTTCTACAGCGATTCGCGCAACGACATCCCGCTCCTGGAACGGGTCACGCGGGCCGTCGCGGTCGACCCCGACGACACGCTCAAGGACTTGGCGGCCACACGCGGCTGGCCGGTGATTTCCCTGCGCGATCAGGCCGCCTAGGCAGGCAAGGTAAACTGCGTTAAATGCTGCGCAAGTTCATCTCGAAAGTATTCGGCCGCAAGAAGGCCGACGCCCCGGCGGCGCAAGCCGACGCCAAAGCCGCCAAACCCGCCGCGCGCGGCCGTAAGCGCGCCCCCGTGATACTGGCGGCGGTCGAACACGGCATCCACCGCGAGCAGCTCTCGCGCGGCGCCCTGGGCACCTGCGAGGGCTTGCAAAAAGCGGGCTACAAGGGCTATGTGGTGGGCGGCGCGGTGCGCGACCTGCTGCACGGCATCATCCCCAAGGATTTCGATGTAGCCACCGATGCCACGCCCGAACAGGTGCATGCGGCCTTCCGCCGCTCGCGCATCATCGGGCGGCGCTTTCGCATAGTTCACGTCATGTTCGGCGCCGAACAGGTGGAGGTTTCGACCTTCCGTACCGCCGACCTGACCGAGGCTTTGACCGATGAGCACGGCCGCGTGCTGCGTGATAACACCTTCGGTTCGATGGCCGACGACGCCACACGCCGCGATTTCACCGTCAACGCGATGTACTACGACCCGGTGGCCGAAACGGTGATCGACTATCACGGCGGCATCAAGGACCTGCGCGCGAAAACCCTGCGCATCATCGGCGACCCCGACACCCGCTTCCGTGAGGACCCGGTGCGCATGCTCAGGGTGACTCGCTTTGCCGCCAAGCTCGGTTTTTCGATCGACCCGAAAACCCGCGCGCCGATCCGCGCGTTGGCGGAATTGCTGTCGAACGTGCCGCCGTCGCGCCTGTTCGACGAGATGATGAAGCTGCTGCTCTCGGGCCATGCGGTGGCCTGCGTGAAGCAATTGCGCGACGAACATCTGCACCATGGCCTTCTGCCCCTGCTCGACGTGATCCTGACCCAGCCGATGGGCGAGAAGTTCGTCATGCTGGCCTTGGCGCGCACCGACGAGCGCATCGGCATGGGTAAGGGCGTGTCGCCGGGCTTCCTATTTGCCGCACTCCTGTGGCACGAAACCCTGTCGCGCTGGAACGCATTGAAGGCCGCCGGCGAACACGCCATGCCCGCCCTGTTCCAGGCGATGAACGCGGCCATCGATACCCAGCACGACAAGATGCCGATCCAGAACCGGATTTCCGCCGACATGCGCGAGATCTGGGCGCTGCAGCCGCGTTTCGACCGCGTCGCCGATGGCCGCGGCGGACGCACCGCCTTCAAGCTCTTGGAGCATCCGCGCTTTCGCGCTGCCTACGATTTCATGCTGCTGCGCGCCGAGTCGGGCGAGATCGACCCGGCCATCGCCAAATGGTGGACCGACTTCATCGACGCCGATCCCGAGGTCAGGAACGCCATGGCCAACGCGAAACCGGCCGCCGGCACGCGCGCCGGCAGCGGCACCGCCGCAGGGTCGGCGGCCGCTTCGGGGTCGACAGCCGCTGCGGAGTCGGCAGCCGCAGTGGACGGTGGCGAGCCCAGGAAGCGCCGCCGCCGGCGCAGAAAGCCTGCGGGCGAAGCCGCGCCGGCGGCCGACGCCACCGATCCCTCCTGACGGCCTCCTGCGGCCCATGGGTCTTCGTGCATGACACGCGCCTATGTCGGCCTGGGGGCCAATCTGGGCGCTGCCGCACAGACACTGGATGCGGCGCTCGCTGCCCTGGCGCGCCTGCCGCACACCGTGTTGGCGGCCCGCTCGTCGCTCTACGCGAGCGCGCCGGTCGATGCGAAGGGTGCGGATTTCGTCAACGCCGTCGCCGCGCTCGATACCACGCTTTCGGCGCCGGCCCTGCTGCAACACCTGCAGGCCATCGAACAGGCCCACGGTCGTGAGCGGCCCTACCGCAACGCCGCGCGCACCCTCGACCTCGACATCCTTCTCTACGGCAACCGCGTTGCGAATGACCCGCATCTGACCCTGCCGCATCCGCGCATGAACTGCCGTGCCTTCGTGATCGTGCCGTTGCTGGAAATCGCGCCGGACTTGGCCCTGCCCGACGGCACCAGTGTCGAATCGCTGCTGGCCGGCGTCGCCGACCAACGCATTGCGCGTCTTCCACCGGGGAACTTGCAATGAACTGGAACGTGCTCGCCTCGACCACCGGGCTCCTGATCCTGTCGAACGTGTTCATGACCTTCGCCTGGTATGCCAATCTGAAGGAGCTGTCATCCAAACCCTGGTGGATCGCCGCACTGGTGTCATGGGGCGTGGCCCTGTTCGAATACCTGTTGCAGGCGCCCGCCAACCGCATCGGCTATACGGCGCTTTCGCTGCCGCAGCTGAAAATCCTGCAGGAAGTCATCACCCTCGTGGTGTTCGTGCCCTGCGCCGTTTTCTACATGAACCAGCCGCTCAAGTGGGATTACCTGCGGGCCGCCTTGTGTATGATGGGCGCGGTTTATTTCATCTTTCGTTGAATCGTGCTCGCGGCCCTGCCGGACAAATTTCGCCACATCGTCGTCGAAGGGCCGATCGGCGCCGGCAAGACTTCGCTGGCGCGGCGCCTGGCGCAAAGCAGCGGTGCGGCGCTGATGCTGGAGGCGAGCGACGACAACCCCTTCCTCGCCAAGTTCTATCGCGACATGGCGCGCTATGCGCTGCCGACGCAGCTGTTCTTCCTGTTCCAGCGCATCCACCAGTTGGCCGAGCTCAAGCAGCCCGACATGTTCAAGGGCGTGACCATCGGCGACTTCCTGTTCGAGAAGGACCCGTTGTTCGCCCGCCTGACCTTGAACGACGACGAGCTCGGCCTGTACGAACAGATGTACCGGCACTTGAAGCCGCAGGCGCCGGTGCCGGACCTGGTGATCTACCTTCAGGCCGAGCCGGCGACGCTGATCGAGCGGGTGCGTCGGCGCGGCCATGCGCACGAGCAGCCGATTTCGGAAGCGTATCTGTTGCGCCTGGCGGAGCGCTACACGCGCTTTTTCCACCACTACGACGCCGCGCCTCTTTTGATCGTCAACGCCGACCATTTCAACTTCGTCGATTCCGACGGGGATTTTGCGCTGCTTCTGAAGCACATCGGCGCCATGCGCGGGCGGCGCGAATACGTCAATCGCGCCGGCTGAAACCGTACGCAAAGGACACCTGCAATGGACGTGATCCACACCCTGGCCGAATTGCGCCGCCGCCTGGCGCGCGAGCCCAACAACGTGCTCGTGCCCACCATGGGCAATTTGCATGAAGGCCACATCCGCCTGGTGGACAACGCAAAACCGCGCGGCGCCTGCACAGTGGTGAGCATTTTCGTCAACCGCATGCAATTCGGCCCGCGCGATGACTTCGAAAAGTATCCGCGCACCTTCAGCGGCGACTGCGCCAAGCTGGCTGGCGCCGGATGCGACGTGGTATTCGCGCCGGACGAGACCGAGATCTACCCCGAACCGCAAACCTACGCGGTAGAGCCGCCGCAGATCGCCGACATTCTCGACGGCGCGGTGCGTCCGGGCCATTTCCGCGGCGTCGCAACAGTGGTGCTCAAGCTGTTCAACATGGTGGCGCCGAAGGCCGCGATTTTCGGCAAGAAGGACTTCCAGCAGTGCATCGTGCTCAGAAACATGGTGCGGCAACTGGCGCTGCCGATCGAGATCATCCTGGCCGAAACCGTGCGCGCCGCCGACGGCCTGGCGCTGTCGTCGCGCAATGGCTATCTTTCGGCCGCCGAGCGCGCCGAGGCGCCTTCGCTCAACCGCGCCCTGCTGCGCGCACGCGAAGAACTGCGCGAAGGCAAGCGCGATTTCCTGCGCATCGAACTCGAGGCCATGGCGCACCTGGCGGGGCGCGGCTGGCAGCCGGATTACATCGCCATCCGCCGACAGAACGACCTGCTCGCGCCCGAGCCGCAAGATCGCGAGCTGGTCATCGTCGCGGCGGCGCGGTTGGGAGCGACGCGCCTGATCGACAATCTGGAAATGTCGATCTGACGCCGCTCGCGGCTGAAGCCGAGTACACGTCGGCGGCCAAGTGAAGCTGCGGCCGCGTTCAGCCCGCCTCGCGATAGTCGAAGCGCGAACGCATGGTGTCCTCGACGAGCGCGTCATGCGCGTCAAGCCGCATGTCCTGCGCCTTCAGGCGCGAGTCAAAGTTGTTCAGGCGCGCGTGAGGCCGGTGCGTAGCGTCGCTCTCGACAACCAGGCATGGCCCAGAACTCCCAGGTTGGTCGGGCGCCAGCAACGCGCGGCCTTGAGACCGAATGCGGGATCGCCGATGAGCGGCGCGGCCACACGAAGAAAATTTGGGGTGGATCGGAAGGGCGGCAGAAGCCTTAACGCGACTCGCGCTTGCGAACTCCGTGCCGCTGCGTCTCCACGATAGTCCAAACGGCTTGGCGGCACGTGACGGGCGTCCCCAGTTTTGCCGAGCTCAGGCGCTCGCCAACCGCCGTTGTCCAGGAAATTCCGAAGTGGTTCGCGAAAATCCCGAAAATCCCTTGAGGCTCACCCTGCGAGCCCTTAGGATGTCATTCTTGCCAGCATGGTGACCATTCCGCCCATGAACCAGACCGAACGCCTGTACAAGATCGAGCAGATGCTGTCCGAATCCAGCGTGGTGCCGATCGGCAAGCTGATGGATCGCCTGGAAATCTCGCGCGCCACCTTCATGCGCGACATGGATTACCTGCGCGACCGCCTGCACGCGCCGATCGTGTACGACCGTGGTGAGGGCGGCTACCGGTTCGACGGCACTACCGGCAAGGGCACGCGCGCCGGCCCCAAGCATGAATTGCCCGGGCTGTGGTTCAACAGCAGCGAGGCCTACGCGCTTCTTGCAATGCAGCAATTGTTGAAGCAGATTGAACCTGGGTTGCTGGCTGGCCAA
>JAYVST010000130.1:0-7465 GCA_043775255.1 Burkholderiales bacterium | reverse complement strand
GAGCGCGGCTTGGCAGATGACGCGACATTGCTGTCGGTACGCAACGTCGGTGTTCGTTTCGGCGGCATCGTCGCGCTCGATGCCGTCAGCTTCGACGTCACCCGAGGCACGGTGTGCGGCCTGATCGGTCCCAACGGCGCCGGCAAGACCACCCTCTTCAATTGCCTTTCGCGCCTCTACGAACCGGCCGCCGGCGACATTTTGTTCGAAGGCAAATCGATCCTCAGGCAACCTGTGCATGCGATCGCCGGGCTGGGCATCGGCCGCACGTTCCAGAACCTTGCGATGTTCCGCACCCTTTCGGTCCGGCGCAACATCATGGTCGGTGCGCACAGCGCCTCGCGTTCCGGTTTTTTCGCCAACGCCCTGCGCCTGCCGATGGTCAAGGCCGAAGAAACCCGGCTCGAAGCCGAGGCCGAGCGCATTCTTGAACTGCTTCTGCTGACCGGCGTGGCCGAACGGCCGGCGGGCGACCTGCCGTTCGGCATCCAGAAGCGGGTGGAACTCGGACGCGCGCTGGCTTCGCGTCCGAAGCTACTCCTGCTCGACGAACCGGCCGCGGGCCTGAACCACGAGGAACTGGGTGGTCTGGCCGACAACATCCGCAAACTGCGCGACGCCCTCGGCCTCACCGTGCTCTTGGTCGAGCATCACATGAGCCTGGTGATGGCGGTGTCCGACCACATCGTCGCGCTCAATTTCGGCCGCAAGATTGCCGCGGGCAATCCGGCCGAGATCCAGGCGCACCCCGACGTGATCGCCGCCTACCTGGGTGCGCCGCGCAAGGAGAAGGAAAGCCATGGCGCGCCTGCTTGAAGTGCGCGGCCTGGAGGCCTTCTACGGCGCCACGCAGGCGCTGTTCGGCATCGACTTCGATCTCGAGGAAGGCGGTATCACCGCACTGTTGGGCGCCAATGGCGCCGGCAAGACCACCACCCTGCGGGCGCTCTGCCAGGCGGTGAAAACCCGCGGTTCGGTCCTTTTCGAAGGCCGAAGCATCGACGCACGCGCCACTGAAGACATCGTGCGTCTGGGTGTAGCGCATGTGCCGGACGGGCGCGGCACCTTTGCCGCGCTATCGGTCGAGGACAACCTCAAGCTGGGTGCGTACACCCGGCGCGACAAGGTCGAAGTCGCGCACGATATGGAACGCCTGTATCAGCGTTTTCCGCGCCTGAAGGAACGCCGCATGCAACAGGCCGGCACCCTTTCCGGCGGCGAGCAGCAGATGCTGGCGATCAGCCGCGCACTGATGCTCAAACCACGCCTGCTTCTGCTCGACGAACCTTCTTTCGGCCTGGCGCCGCTCATTGTCGCGGAGATTTTCGAGATACTGGCGGAGATCAACCGCGAAGAAAAAACGAGCATGTTGCTGGTTGAACAAAACGCCTCCCTTGCCCTCGAACTGGCTGACCAAGCGTATCTGCTGGAAACCGGACGGGTGGCGCTCGCGGGGACGAGTGAAGAAATTCGCCGCGACGAAGCGGTGCGCAAGGCCTACCTGGGATACTGACATGCAAGCACTGTTCCAGCAAATCTTCGCCGGACTTGCCACCGGCGGCATCTATGCCTCGGTGGCGCTGGCCCTGGTGATGATCTACCAGTCGACCCACCACCTCAATTTCGCGCAAGGCGAAATGGCGACCTTCAGCACCTTCGTCGCCTGGGCCCTGATCCAGCAAGGGTGGCCTTACTGGGGGGCTTTCGTCGCCACCATCGTCATATCGTTTGTCGGCGGCGTGGTGATCCAGCGGGTGATCCTGCGCCCGGTCGAGAAGGCGCCGATTCTCACCAACGTGATCGTCTTCATCGGCCTCCTGGTGATCTTCAATGCGCTGGCAGGCTGGATGTTCGACTACACCATCAAGGCGTTCCCCAGCCCGTTTCCCAAGCACGTACCCGGCAATCTGGTGTCGCCGCACGACCTCGGGTCGATCGCGGTCATGCTGGTGGTGCTGGGGCTCCTGTATTCCTTCCTGCGCTTCACGCCGATTGGCCTGGCGATGCGGGCGGCGGCGCAGAACCCGGATTCCGCTCGCCTGGTCGGCATCCGCGTGTCGTGGATGCTGGGCCTGGGCTGGGGCCTGTCGGCCGCCATCGGCGCCGTGGCCGGCATGATGGTGGCGCCGATTGTGTTCCTCGATCCCAACATGATGGGCGGCATCCTGCTCTACGGCTTCGCGGCCGCGCTTCTGGGCGGCATCGACAATCCCTGGGGCGCGGTGGTCGGCGGCTTCCTCGTCGGCGTGATCGAAAACCTGCTCGGCGCCTACGTGGTCGGCACCGAACTCAAGCTGACCATGGCGCTGGTGCTGATCGTCACGATCCTGACGGTCAGGCCCAACGGCCTGTTCGGCAAAGCCGTGGTGACCCGCGTATGAGCGCGACACAAGCACAACTTTCGCGCCCGGCCGCGGGAGCCGGGATGCGGCGATCGGCGATGCTGGCCATTGGCATCGCCATCGCTCTGGTCGTCCTGGTGGCGCCGTTCCTGGTCAAGAACTACCGGGTGTTCCAGATCAACCTGGTGCTGATCTATGCGATCGCGGTGCTGGGCCTCAACATCCTCACCGGCTACAACGGCCAGATTTCACTTGGTCACGGCGCGTTCTATGCCGTCGGCGCTTATTGCGCGGCGATCCTCATGGAACACTTCGGGCTGCCCTACTGGGCCACGCTCGTGCCGGCGGCGGTCGTCTGTTTCGTCGTCGGCTACCTGATGGGGTTTCCGGCGCTACGCCTGGGTGGGCATTACCTCGCCTTGGCGACGCTCGCGCTGGCCTGGGCGGTGCCGCAACTGCTCAAGCACACGGCCTTTGAAAAATGGACCGGCGGGGTCCAGGGCATCGTGCTAAGCAAGCCCGAGCCGCCGTTCAGCTTTTCGCTGTTCGGCAATCCGCTAAGCCAGGACCGCTGGCTGTATTTCGTCAGCCTCGCGGTGACCATCGTCATGTTTCTGATCGCCTGGAACCTCTTGCGCGGGCGCGTCGGGCGCGCGCTGATAGCGATTCGCGATCATCCGGTCGCTGCCGCCGCGATGGGGATCAACCTGCCGGTGTTCAAGTCGATCACCTTCGGCGTCTCGGCCGCGTACAACGGGGTCGCCGGCGCGATGAGCGCGGTGGTGGTGGCTTTCGTGGCGCCAGACAGTTTTTCGGCGTTCTTGTCGATCACATTCCTGGTTGGCGTGGTGGTGGGCGGGCTGGCGTCGATCCCGGGTGCGATCTTCGGCGCGATCTTCATCCAGTTCGTGCCGAACATCGCCGACGAAATCTCGAAATCCGCGCCGTGGGCCATCTACGGGGTATTCCTGATCGGCTTCATGTACCTGATGCCGGTCGGTGTCGCAGGGGCGATCGGAATCGTCTGGGCGAAAATGAAAAGTCGCAGGAACGTTTCCTGACGGCAGTCGTTCCAAGGTTTACTTGTCAACCAAAGGAGATGCACATGTCTATTCTGCGCAAGTGGGTCGCAGCAAGCACGATTCTCGGAATGGCCATGGCCGCCCCCGGCGTCCTGGCGCAGAAGAAATACGATCCGGGCGCGACCGACAAGGAAATCAAGATCGGCAACATCATGCCCTACAGCGGGCCGGCATCGGCCTACGGCACCATCGGCAAGGTGCAGGCGGCGTATTTCAGGAAGATCAACGACGAGGGCGGCATCAACGGCCGCAAGATCAATTTCGTCAGCGTGGACGACGGCTACAGCCCGCCGAAAACCGTCGAAATGGCGCGCCGCCTGGTCGAGCAGGACGAAGTGCTGCTGATATTCCAGCCGCTGGGCACGCCGCCCAACTCGGCGATCCACAAATACATGAACACCAAGAAGGTGCCGCAACTGTTCGTCGCCACCGGTGCGACCAAATGGAACGACCCGAAGAATTTTCCCTGGACCATGGGTTGGCAGCCGAACTACCAGGTTGAAGGGGCGATCTACGCCAAGCACATCCTCGCCACCAAGGCGGACGCGAAGATCGCCGTCCTGTACCAGAACGACGACTACGGCAAGGACTATCTCAAGGGCTTCAAGGATGGCCTCGGCAGCAAGGTAAGCCTGATCGTCAAGGAAGTCTCCTACGAGACCAGCGATCCGACCGTCGATTCGCAAGTCGTCCAAATGCAGGCTTCGGGCGCCAACGTCTTCTTCAACATCACCACACCGAAATTCGCGGCGCAGGCGATCCGCAAAGCCTTCGACATTGGCTGGAAGCCGGTGCACTATCTCAACAACGTGTCGGCCTCGATCGGCTCCGTGCTGACGCCGGCCGGACTCGACAAGTCAGCCGGGCTGATCTCGACCCAGTACCTGAAGGACCCGCTCGATCCCGGCTGGAAAGACGAAGCGGGCATGAAAGAGTGGGTCGCCTTCATGGCCAAGTACTATCCGGAAGGCGATCTCAAGGACGGATCGAACGTGTTCGGCTATACCGTCGCGCAGACCCTGGTGCAGGTGTTGAAGCAGGCGGGCGACAACCTGACCCGCGAAAACGTCATGAAACAGGCGGCCAACCTCAAGGACCTGGTGTTGCCGCTGGCCTTGCCCGGCATCAAGGTCAACACCAGCCCGTCCGACTTCGCGCCTTTCCAGCAGGAGCAGATGATCCGCTTCGACGGCAAGGCGTGGGTGCGGTTCGGCGACATCATGAGCAGCGCCAACTAGGCCAGGCGCGCAGCGACCGGGTAAGCTCGCGGGGCCGGAAATCAGGGTTCGGCGCGGGCAGGCCGGCATTGCCTGCGCTGCGGCGCCGATGCGCGATTGCGTTTTGGCCGCGCTTTGGCCGCGTTTTGGCCGTGCGCCGGCGCCCACTGGCGTGTCATTCGCTACTGCGAATCGAGCTTGAGCGGCTTCACCACCGCACCCCAGTGCGCCGATTCGCGCGCCATGAAGCGGGCGAACTGCGCGGGCGAGGAGGGGGCGTAGAGATCGAGGTTCTGGCCGTTCAAGCGCGCCTTGAATTCCGCTTCGCTCAGGAGCAGGTTGACCTCGGCGTTGAGGCGGTCGACCACCGCCTTGGGCGTGCCGGCCGGCGCCAAGAGCGCGCTCCAGCCTTCGACGCCAATCTCGCGCAGGCCGGTGACGCCGGTCTCGGGCAGTGCCGGAATCTCCGGCGCAAGGGCCGAGCGCTTCGAGGCGGAAATCGCCAGCGCCTTGAGCTTGCCCGCCTTCACCTGCGCATAGGAGGAGGTCATGCCGTCGAACATGAGCGGAATCTGCCCGCCGATCAGGTCGGTTATCGCCTGCGCGCTACCCTTGTAGGGCACATGCAGCGCCTCCATGCCGGTGGCCTGCTTGAACACCTCCATGGTCAGCATCGAGATGGTGCCGGCCCCCAGCGATGCGTAGGAGAGCTTGCCCGGGTTGGCCTTGGCGTACGCGAGCAGGTCCTGCACCGAATTGGCCGGGAAGTTAGCCGGCGTGACCAGAATCATGCCGGTCCAGCCGATCAGCGCCACCGGGGTCAGGTCGGTCAACGGGTGGTAGGGCAGGTTGCGGCTCACGTGCGGGGTGATCACCAGGGGCGAGAGCGAGGTCACCAGAAGCGTGTAGCCGTCCGGCGCCGCCTTGGCGACCGCGTCCACGCCGATGGCGCCTTGGGCCCCGGCGCGGTTGTCCACCACCACCGCCTGGCCCAGGCGCTGCGCCAGGCGGTCGCTGATGGCGCGCGCGGTGATGTCGCCGGCGTTGCCGGCCGGGAAGGGCACGACGATGCGCAAGGGGCGGGTCGGCCAGACTTGGGCGGTCGCCGGCAGGGTCCATGGCAGGCCGCATGCAAGCGCGTATGCGGCGCAAAGGTTTCTTGCAACACGATGCATTCTCGACTCCCTTCGCGGCCGCCACGGCCATGGTGGCGCAGCCGGGGTTTCGCTTTGCGCCGGAGTTTGATATATTGTTATAACAAAGTCAATCAAGGCGGAAAAACCATGCTCAAGGGCGTGCGGGTGCTGGCGGTGGAGCAATACGGGGCAGGGCCGTTCGCTACCCAGTTTCTGTCCGACATGGGCGCCGAAGTGATCAAGATCGAGAACCCCGCCGACGGCGGCGACATGGCGCGCGGCGTCGGCCCGTACTGGCATGCTGGCCTGCCCGAGACCGCGCAAAGCGTGTTCTACCAAAGCCTGAACCGCGGCAAGAAAAGCCTCACCCTCAACCTCAACCTGCCGCAAGGGCGCGCGGTGTTCCGCCGCCTGGCTGCGCATGCCGACGCGGTCACCAGCAACCTGCGTGGCGACGTGCCGGCCAAGCTGGGCATCACCTATGCGTCGCTCTCGGAGGCCAACCCGAAGATCGTCTGCGCCCATCTCACCGGTTACGGCCGCGAAGGCGAGCGCGCCAAGTGGCCCGGCTACGACTACGTGATGCAGGCCGAAGCCGGCCATTTTTCGCTCACCGGCGAGCCCGGCAGCGCGCCGGCGCGCTCCGGTCTGTCGATGATCGACTTCATGACCGGGGCGGTCTGCTCGATGGCGCTGTTGGCCGGCATCCTCGAGGCGCGCGCCGGCGGCGCCGGGCGCGACATCGACGTGAGCCTGTTCGACCTGGCCTTGTACAACCTCAACTACATCGGCCACTGGTACCTGAACAACGACGCGGTGACCGGCCGCCTGCCGCGCTCGTCGCACGCCTCGCTCACGCCCTGCCAGAGCTACAAGACCCGAGACGGCTGGATTTTCCTCATGTGCAACAAAGAGAAGTTCTGGCCGGCGCTGTGCGACATCATCGGCAAGCCGGAATGGGGCGGCGACGCGCGCTTCGTCGATTTCAAGGCGCGCCTGGCCAATCGCGACCGCATCACCGAATTGCTCGACGCTGCCTTGTCCACGCGCGGCACCGACGAATGGCTGGCGCTGTTCGCCGGCAAGGTGCCGGCCTCGCCTATCTACGACGTCAAACAGGCCTTGGACAACCCGTGGGTGGCCGACAGCGACCGCATCCAGAACATTCCGGTTGAAGGTGCGCCCGACCTGCGCCTGCTGGCTTCGCCGGTGCGCTATGCGGGCCGGCCGGCGAATGCGCGCGCACCTACCCTGGGCGAGCACACCGACGCCGTTCTCGCCGCAGCCGGCATCGGCCCCGAGGAGGCCGCCGGCCTGCGTGCCGTCGGCGTGATCTAGTGGCCCGCCAGGCCAGCGCGCCGCTCGCCGGCAATGCGCCGCAATACGCTCTCCTGGCGCAGGAATTGTTGCGCGGCATTGGCGCCGGCAATTTTCCGGTCGGCTCGCTTTTGCCTACCGAGGCCGAACTGTGCCGGCGCTATTCGATCAGCCGCATCACCGCGCGCGCGGCCCTGCGCGAACTGCAGGCACGCGGCATGGTGTCGCGCCGCGCCGGCGTCGGCACGCGCGTCGAGCGTGCCGACGCCGAAGAGCGCTTCGTCCACGTCAGCGATTCGGTCGAGGCGATGCTGCAGTTCACCGCAGGCACCCGCTTTCGCATGGTCTCGGTCCGCTCGCTTGCCGCCGAT
>JAYVST010000129.1:0-12292 GCA_043775255.1 Burkholderiales bacterium | reverse complement strand
CGCGCTGATTGTGGGCGGATCGATTCTCAAGGCCATGTTCGGACGCGCGGCCGGCTCCTTCATCGGCGCCGGCGGCGCCGGCGTGATCGCCTGGCTGGTCGCAAGCAGCGTCCTGGCTGCTCTGGCGATAGCACTGGTGGCGCTGATATTTCTCCTCATCATGGGAAATGGGCGTGGCGGTGGCCTCGCCTCCGGGCTGGGCGGCGGCCTGGGCGGCGGGCTGGGCGGGTTTGGCGGTTCATCTGGCGGGAGCGTGTCGGGCGGCGGTTTCTCGTCGGGGGGCGGCGGCGATTTCGGCGGCGGCGGCGCCTCCGGTGGCTGGGGTGGCAGCAATGACTGAAATCGCGCGTGTCTTCCGCCACCTGGTGCGCGACCAGCGCGCCGTACGGCGCGTGTTGCCGGCCGCTGCGCTTGCGAGGATCGGCGCGTGTATCACTGCCGGCGAGCTACGCCACGACGGCGAAGTGCGCTTCTGCATCGAATCTGCGCTGCCCTGGTCCTATCTGCGGCGCGGCGCTGCGGCACGCGAGCGTGCGGTGATGCTGTTCTCCAAGCTGCGGGTGTGGGATACGGAGCGCAACACCGGGGTGCTGCTGTACGTCCTTTTGGCCGACAAGGCAATCGAGATCGTGGCCGATCGCGGGATCGCCGCGCAGGTTCCGCAAGAGGCCTGGAACACCATCTGCGCCGGTCTGGGGCAGGCGTTTCGTCAGGGTGCTGCTGAAGCGGGTGTCGTCAATGCTCTGGGGCGCATTCACGAACTGCTGGCGGCGCATTTCCCCGCCTTGGATGCCAATCCCAACGAATTGCCGGATCAACCCGTCGTGCTTTGAGCGGCTTGCCTGCATTGCAGCACCCGCTGGTGCGCGCACTCGCCTGGCTGATCGGATCGCCCGGCATTCTCGACCCGGCAGCAGGTGGCGCCGACGCGGTAGTGAGTGACGCATGGTGCGCGCAGGCGCTCGCCCAGGCGCAGCCCCTACTGCTGCGATTGGACCGGAATCCGGCCGAGCTTGAAGCCCATGTGCAGGCTCGGCGCATCACCCGGCTGGGCCGGCTGGCCGAATCCCTTGTCTGCTTCTGGCTGCAACATAGCGAACGCTTTGAGCTGTTGGCGCATAACCTTGCGGTGCGCGCGGATGGACGCACGCTTGGCGATTTCGATCTGGTGTTTCGAGACCGTCAGGGCAATACCTGCGTGCACTGGGAGATGGCGGTCAAGTTCTACCTGCGCCGGCCGGGCCGGCACGGGCTCGCAGCCTATGTCGGGCCGACCGGCAAGGATGTCCTGGCAGCCAAGGCGGCGCACATTTTCACGCGCCAGCTCATGCTTGGGGGTACGTCCGCCGGTGGCGCTGCGCTGCGCTCGATCGGCGCGGCCGACGCGCGCGCGCGCGCGTTCGTCAAGGGGTGGCTGTTCCATTCGCCGGACGAGCCGATGGCGACCCCAGGCGTCAATTTCGACCACGGGCGCGGCTGGTGGGACACGCCCCGGCGGCTTGTGACGCGCGCGGCTTTGCGCGGGCAGAGATTTCGCGTTCTCGAGCGTCTCGCCTGGCTGGCGTGGCCGGCGGCATGCGAAACGCAACACTGCATGGACGTAGGGCAACTGGCAGGCCATGCGGCGCTGCATTTCGAAAAAGGCGGCGAGCCGCTCCTGGTTGCGGCCTTCGATGGCGTGGCGGGTGCGTTCGAATCGACGCGCGGCTTTATCGTGCCGCCCGCCTGGGTGGCGCCACAAGCGGACTTCTGAGGCGCTGCTGTCCCGCACTCAATGCATGGTATCGCTGCGAGCGAGCTCCAGCAAACGGTCGACTTCGGCCTTGTGATGAATCGTGTTGCTGCGATGCCAGCGTCCGATCACCCACATGATCGACGCCACCAGAATGCCGAACCCGGCAATCGCCACGAAGGCCGTGACGCCTGCGCCTGTGGCCGACGAGTAGAGGAATCCGAGAAACAGGATGCAGGCCTGCTCGTTGAAGTTTTGTACTGCGATCGAACGTCCTGCGCCCATCAGATTGTGCCCGCGATGTTGCAGGAGCGCATTCATTGGCACCACCAAATAGCCGCCGATGCCACCCAGGAGGACGAGGAAAGGCGCGGCGACCCAGACGTTGCGGATGAAGATCAGCAATATCACCAGAAAACCCATCGTGATGGCCAGCGGGATCACGCTGGTGGCCTGATCCAAGCGCATGCGCAGGCTGGCGACGACCGCACCCACGGCGGTGCCGATGGCCACCACCCCTACCAGGCCCGAGGCCTGCGTGGTCCCGTAGCCGAGTGCGGCAGCCGCCCAGGCCAGGACGATATAGCGCAGGTTGCCGGACACGCCCCAGAACAGAGTGGTGGTGGCCAACGAGATCTGTCCCAGCTTGTCGCGCCAAAGCACCTTGTTGCAGCGCCAGAAGTCGGTCAGCAGTTCAACCGGCTTGTCCGGAAACGGCAGCATCGCCGCACCGGTCAGCGGAATGAAAAGATTGAAGGCTGCGGCGATGATGTAAAGGATGACGACAAACGCGATCGCCGCTTCGGGCGGCGTGTCGATGCCTGTTTCGATGTTGGGCAGATCAATCTGCAGAAGTACGTCGGACACCCGATGGCCGATCAGTTGCCCCCCCAGCAGTACGCCGAGGATGATAGAGGCGATGGTCAGCCCCTCGATCCAGCCGTTCGCCTTGACCAGTTGCGATGGCGGCAACAGTTCGGTGAGGATGCCGTATTTGGCCGGCGAATAGGCGGCTGCGCCCATGCCGACCACGGTATAGGCGATCAGCGGATGGACGCCCAAGAGCATCATCAGGCAGCCGCCCACCTTGAGCGTGTTCGACAGGAACATCACCCGCCCCTTGGGCAGGAGATCGGCAAAGGCGCCCACGAAGGGCGCCAGCACGACGTAGAACAATGCGAACATCGGCACCAGCGCCGCGCGCTGCCATTCCGGCGCCCCGCCGCTTCTGAGCAGCTCGATCGCAGCGACGAACAGGGCGTTGTCGGCCAGGGACGAGAAAAACTGCGCCGACATGATGGTGTAGAACCCGGTCTTCATCGCGTGTTGGTGAACTAGAATCGTGGTGGTGGCGCGCCGCCTGCTCCTGAACTGTCATGGCGGACTTTGGGCGCCCGGCTTTATAACATGAATGCATTTGCGTAAATCAACGATTTGGCATTGGTTTACCCGAACCGGCCGAATTCCGCGGCGCTTGCTGCGACGGCCATTCGCGGCAGTCGACAGTGCGTGGCGGGTGGCCCCGCACTACCAGTCCAACCCATCCATGCCCCGACCGATCAGTGTCCGTTTTGACACCGCAGCCATCGCCCACAACCTTGGTGTGGTGCGTGCGGCTGCGCCCGCGGCGCGCGCGTGGGCGGTGGTCAAGGCCAACGCCTACGGTCACGGCCTGGTGCGGGCCGCCACGGCATTGCGGGCGGCCGACGGTTACGCCTTGCTCGACTTAGGCGAGGCGGCGCGCCTGCGCGAGGCGGGCTTCCTGCACCCGATTCTCCTGCTCGAAGGCGTATTCGAAGCGCGCGATCTCGACACTGTCGATGCCCTCCATCTGACCCCGGTGGTGCACCACATGGAGCAGGTGGCGATGCTGGAACAGGCGGCATTGCGCCGGCCGCTCGACGTTTACCTCAAATGCAATAGCGGGATGAACCGGCTCGGGTTCCGCGGCGGCGCCGTGCGCCAGGCCTACGATCGCTTGCGCCGTATGGCCCTGGTCAAATCGGTGACCCTGATGACCCATTTCGCCGATGCCGACGGTGCGCAGGGCGTCGCAGACCAGTGTGCGGCAATGTCCGCCATGACCCAAGGCATCGATGCAGCACGCAGCATGGCGAATTCGGCTGCCATCCTGCGCTATCCAGAAACCCATGGTGATTGGATCAGGCCCGGCATTGCGCTCTACGGCGCCTCACCTTTCCCCAACCAAAGCGCGGCGCAATTGGGCCTGAAGCCGGCCATGACGCTCGCTAGCGAAGTCATCGCCGTGCAGACGCTCGCAGTCGGGGAAGGCCTGGGCTATGGTTGGGTCTACCGCGCCGAAAGCGAAATGCGCATCGGCGTGGTGGCCTGCGGATACGCCGACGGCTTTCCGCGCCACGCGCCTGCCGGGACTGCGGGCGGTGTGCCCATCCTGGTCGACGGCGTGCGCACCCGCACCGTGGGCAGGGTCGCGATGGACATGCTCTATGTCGATCTGACGCCGGTACCGCGCGCGCACGTCGGCAGCGAGGTTGTGCTGTGGGGGCAGGGTTTGCCGGCCGATGACGTAGCACTCGCCTGCGGCACGGTGTCCTACGAAATGCTGTGCGCCCTGGCCACGCGGGTGCCGGTGGGCTCGGATTGGCCGTGACTGCGTCCGCGCTCGCCGCGGCGGAGCGGGGCGCCGTGCTCAAGGCGCGGGTCTGCGATGCGCTCAAGCGCCGTTTTTTCCTGCGTTTTCACGTCAGCCTGATCCTGCTTTTTACCTTTTGTGCCGGGCTTGTCACCACGCGCGCGATGTTGTGGCTGGGCGTGGACGTCATGTGGGTGCGCTACCTCGTCGCCATGCTGGCGGCCTACGGCGCCTTTCTGCTGGGTGTGCGCCTGTGGCTGGCCTATATCGAGGCTAGCGCAACAGCGGCCGCAGCGAGGTCCGACAGCACATCCGGCGGCGGCAATGGAAGCCTGGATGCGCCGCTGGATTTCGTTCCAGGCGGCGGCGGTGGCGGTGGCGGCGGCGGTTGCCTGCCGTTTCGCGCCGACGGCGGTGGTGAATTCGCCGGTGGCGGTGCGTCCGATTCGTTCGCTGCTGCCGGCAACGGCGGTGACGTTTTGCCCGCCGTCGGCGGGTCCGGAGGCAGCTCCGGCGCCGGCGGCGGATGGGGCATCGACTTAGGTGACGGCGAAGGTCTGGTGGTCCTGTTGCTGGCCTTGCTGGTATTGCTGGCGGTGGTCGGCGGGGCGGCGTGGCTCATCTGGATCGGACCGGAAGTACTGGTCGAAGCGGCTTTCGAAGCAATGCTGGCCGGCGGCCTGGTCAAATCCCTGCACGGTGCGGGCATCGGAGGCTGGGTCGGGCGTGTCTTATGGAAGACGCTGTTGCCGTTTGGCCTGGTGACGGCGGCCGCAGTAGCGTTCGCCGCGGTCGGACAGTCGGCCTATCCCGATGCCAGGACGTTCCGCGATGTGGTGCGGGCCGCGTGGCTAGGCGAAAAAGCCGACCCCCAGCTCCTCGCCAATGGCGATGACGATAGCGAAATTGCGACGCTCGATGATGAGTTGCGCCGACTCGGTCCCGAGGCGGACATGACAAAAATGGAGGACCGCTCGCGCGCGGCCGATCTCCTGCAGCGGCGGGCACAGCGCCTGGCGCGGCTTGGCAGGGTCGACGAAATGCTCGCCAGCTACGATCGCTCAGCCGCGCAGGTTCGCCCGAACGATCCGGCACGCCTGCAACACCAGGCGGCAGACGCCCTTCGTTTGAAGGCATTTGAGCTTGGCGCGCATCGCACAGACGAGGCCGCATTCGCGGCTTTCAGCACGTTTTTGGCACGCTACGGAACTGCCGCCGACCCTGAACTGCAATGGCGCTCGGCGTGGGTGACGCTGCAGCAGGCGATGATTCTGGAGCGCCGCGAAGAAGGCGGCGGGTTGGCCCTGATGCGCGCGGTTGCCGAGCGCCATCGCGGCGCCCGCGACAATGAGCTCAAGTCCCTGGTCGCGGACGCCTGGTACATGCAGGGGCTGGCCGATATCTGGCGGGCGAAAAAAGGCGGGAACGCGGCCGCAAGCCGCGAACTGGTCGACGCGATCGGCAAGTTCGAGGCTGCCCTGGCGGCGGCACCAGTCGGCTCGGCCAACGCGGCCGAGGCGCTTGCGGGTTTGGCGTATGCCCGTTTTCTGGCGGGCGACGCGCTCGCGGCTCGCGCCCCCCTGGCGAGAATCGCGCGCGAACGGGTAGGTTGGGTACGCAGTTCGGTCCTGAGCATCTATGTCGAGAAGCGCGTCCTGCCGGTCGACGCCGAGTTTCGCCGGCTCTATGAACAACAACTCAAGGCAGGCGATGGCTAAGGCGAAGACGGCGTATGTATGCGGTGAATGCGGCGGCGAGGCGCCCAAATGGCAGGGGCAGTGCCCGCACTGCCAGGCATGGAACACGCTGTCCGAGATCCGCATCGAAGCCACCGGCGCGGGCCCCGGCAATCGCTATGCCGCAGCACCGGCGGGTCTGGCCGCAAGCGGCGCGATGAAGTCCTTAGCCGAGATCGAGGCGCGCGACGCGCCGCGCATCGGCAGCACCATCGAGGAATTCGACCGGGTCTTAGGAGGCGGCTTCGTTCCGGGCGGGGTGGTACTGATCGGCGGCGATCCGGGCATCGGCAAATCCACTTTGTTGCTGCAGGCGTTGGCCGGCCTGTCGGCGCGCGCCAAAGTGTTGTACGTGACCGGCGAGGAATCGGCCGAGCAGGTGGCGCTGCGCGCCCAGCGGCTCGGATTGACCGCACCCGGCATGAAGCTGCTGCCGGAAATCAGCCTGGAGAAAATCCAGGCCGCGCTCATCGCCGAGGCGCCGGTGGTGGCGGTGGTGGATTCGATTCAGACCCTTTACTCCGACGCCCTGACGGCCGCGCCGGGCTCGGTTTCGCAGGTGCGCGAATGTGCAGCGCAGCTGACCCGCATCGCCAAGCAGACCGGTACGGTGATCGTCCTGGTGGGGCATGTGACCAAGGAGGGCACCATTGCCGGCCCGCGGGTGCTCGAGCACATCGTCGATACCGTTCTGTATTTCGAAGGCGACACGCATTCCTCGTTTCGCCTGATTCGCGCCTTCAAGAACCGTTTTGGCGCGGTCAATGAACTCGGCGTGTTCGCCATGACCGACCGCGGGCTCAAGGGAGTCTCAAACCCGTCGGCTCTGTTCCTGTCGCAACATGATCAGGATGTGCCCGGCTCGGCCGTGCTGGTGACGCAGGAAGGCACGCGCCCGCTGCTCGTTGAAATCCAGGCCTTGGTCGACGACGCCCACGCGCCCAACCCGCGCCGGCTGTCCGTCGGGCTGGAGCAGAACCGCTTGGCGATGTTGCTGGCGGTCCTGCATCGTCACGTCGGGGTGGCCTGTTACGACCAGGATGTGTTCATCAACGCCGTCGGCGGGGTGAAGATCACCGAACCGGCCGCCGACCTGGCGGTGTTGCTGGCCATCGTGTCCTCGCTCAAGGCCAAGCCCTTGCCGCGCGGTCTGGTCGTATTCGGTGAGGTGGGGTTAGCTGGAGAGATTCGTCCGGCGCCGCGTGGTCAGGAGCGCTTGCGCGAGGCGGCCAAACTCGGCTTCACCCAGGCGCTGGTGCCCAAGGGCAACCTGCCGAAGGCGCCGATCGCCGGGATTGAAGTGATCGCCGTGGAGCGGGCGGCCGAGGCGATGGCGCGTTTTCGCTGAGCGACAGCGGCCCCTTTGATGTAAGCGTGGCGCCTACTCGGCCGGTCTGCGGTCGGCCGGGTGGTACAATCCGCTCCCCTTTCTTCGGGCGCGCCGCCTCGGCGCAGGGACATCGCAAACCGCGCTGTCAACCCTCTTAGGCCCCCTCGAATCGCAGCTTCAATGAAACCGGTCATCGCACTGGTCGGCCGGCCCAATGTCGGCAAGTCGACGTTGTTCAACCGACTCACCAAATCGCGTGATGCGCTGGTGGCCGACATTCCCGGGCTGACCCGCGACCGCCACTACGGCCATGGCAGGCTGGGCGAACGTCCATTTCTGGTGATCGATACCGGCGGCTTCGAGCCGGATGCGAAAGCCGGCATCATAAGCGCGATGGCGCGCCAGGCGGAGCAGGCGATCGCCGAGGCCGATGTCGTCGTTTTCATCACCGACGGTCGCGCCGGTGTGACCGCGCATGACCATACCATCGCCGCCTTGCTGCGCAAGTCCGGGCGGCGCGCGCTGCTCGTGGTCAACAAGACCGAAGGCATGACGCACAGCGGGGTCGCCAACGAGTTCTATGAACTCGGGATGGGGACGCCCTACCCGGTGTCCTCGGCACATGGGGACGGCGTGCGGGAACTGCTGGAAATGGCGCTTGAACCGTTCGAGCCGGTCGCAGCCGTTGAGGTGACGGAAGGTCCGCAGCGGCGCGCCCGGATCGCCATTGCCGGTCGGCCGAACGTCGGCAAATCGACCCTGGTGAACACGCTCCTGGGCGAGGAACGCGTGATCGCGTTCGATCAACCCGGTACCACGCGCGACGCGATCGCGATCGATTTCGACTACGACCTGCGACCCTACACCCTGATCGACACCGCCGGGCTCAGACGGCGCGGCAAGGTGTTCGAGACGGTGGAGAAATTCTCCGTCATCAAGACCATGCAGGCGATCGCGGATGCCAACGTGGTGGTACTGGTGCTCGATGCCCGCCAGGACATCGCCGACCAGGATGCGCACATCGCCGGCTTCATCCTCGAATCCGGCCGCGCCCTGGTGGTGGCGATCAATAAATGGGACGGGCTTGACGGTTATGCGCGCGATCGCGTCAAGCATGAATTCGAGCGCAAGCTGCAGTTCCTCGACTTCGCGAATGTGCATTACATTTCGGCGCGTGAAGGGCACGGGATCGGTGCGCTGATGCGCTCGGTGGGCGAGGCGTTCGCAGCCGCCAATGTCAAGCTAGCGACTCCGCGCATCACGCGGGTGCTGATGGACGCGGTGGCGCGCCAACAGCCGGCACGCTCCGGTGTTAACCGGCCGAAGCTGCGTTACGCGCACCAGGGCGGCAGCAATCCACCGATCATCGTGGTGCACGGCAATTCCCTGCAGAACATCAAGGATTCATACCGGCGTTATCTAGAGGGGTATTTTCGGGAAACTTTTCGCCTGAAAGGCACTCCATTACGGGTACAGTTCAAGCTCGGGAAGAATCCGTTCTCCCCGGAGTGATCGGTTCGGTTCGACTCGTTTTTTGCCGGGGTTTTGCCCAGCGCGGGTGGTTCGCAACTTGGCACGCGAAGTGCGTTGGTGTACAGTGAAAATCCAACAAGAAAGGTCGGAGTCACCATGAGCAACAAAGGGCAAATGCTACAAGACCCGTTCCTGAACGCATTGCGGCGCGAGCATGTGCCGGTTGCGATCTATCTCGTCAACGGCATCAAGCTGCAAGGGCAGGTCGAATCTTTCGATCAATACGTGGTTCTCCTGAAGAACACCGTCACCCAGATGGTTTACAAGCACGCCATCTCCACGGTGGTGCCGTCACGCCCGGTCAACCTGAACCTGGAAGCGACCGACGAAGCTTGACCAAACCCACGCGGTCGCGGCAGACCGGGTCAACGCCGAAAGGCTGCCGGTTTTCGGTGCATGCTCGATTCCTTTGAAGTTTCGAGGCGGCGCGCGAGCGCCGGCAACGGCCAGAAAGCCATCCTGGTGTGTCTGGATTTCGGCAAACATGACCACCTTGAAGCACTGGCTGAGTTCCGTTTGCTTGCCGGGAGCGCCGGGTTGGTGGAAGCGGGCCTGGCGGAAGGACGGCGCGCCAGACCGGATCCGGCGCTATTCGCAGGCTCCGGCAAGGTGCAGGAAATCGCGGTTTTGGTGGATGCCAGCAACGCGGACGTGGTGCTGTTCAACCATAGCCTGTCGCCGGCGCAGCAGCGCAATCTTGAAGCCGCCCTCAAGGCGCGGGTCGTCGACCGCACCACCCTGATCCTCGACATTTTCGCCCAGCGCGCCAAGAGTCATGAGGGCAAGATCCAGGTGGAGCTGGCGCAATTGCGCCATCTGGCAACGCGCCTGGTGCGCGGCTGGACCCACCTGGAACGCCAAAAGGGCGGCATCGGCCTGCGCGGGCCGGGTGAAACCCAACTGGAAACCGACCGGCGCCTGCTTGGCAACCGTGTCAAATTGCTCGCCCTGCGCCTTCTGCGGCTCAAGCGGCAGCGCGACGTGCAGCGGCGCGCACGCAGTCGCGCGCGCGTTTTTTCGGTCTCGCTGGTCGGCTATACCAATGCCGGCAAGTCCACGCTGTTCAATGCGCTGACCAAGGCGCAGGCTTACACCGCCGACCAGTTGTTCGCCACGCTCGACACCACTTCGCGTCGCGTCCATCTGGCGCCGGACGTGGAGGTCGTGGTCTCCGACACGGTTGGCTTCATCCGCGAACTTCCGCACACGCTGGTGGCGGCGTTCCGTGCCACCCTGGAAGAAACCGTGCAGGCCGATCTGCTCTTGCATGTGGTCGACTCGGCCGCGCCGGCACGCCTGCAACAGATTGCCGAAGTCGATGCGGTGCTGGCCGAAATCGGTGCTGCACACATTCCGCAAATTCTGGTCTGGAACAAGATCGACCTGTCCGCGCCGGGTCTGGAGGTGCGTTTCGGTGCGGGGGTCGAACGCGACGAATATGCTAACATTTCAAGGTTGTATGTGAGCGCACGAACCCGTGAAGGGTTGGAGTTGCTGCGCGAGTCGTTGATTGAATGCGCGGTACAGGTCCGGCGCGGCGCCAAGCCTGATCCGGCAGCGAACGCGGCGGAGCCGGAAGGGCCATCCGCCGTTTCTGTTTATGAGGATATGTAGTTGATGCGTTTAGCTCAAATGTTGTCGGCGATCAAACAACGCTACGCGGATTCGCGCATGCTTGCCACCGGCGGTGGTCCGCCCGATCTGGAGGATATGTGGCGCGATCTGAACCGCAAGCTTTCCGGCATGTTCGGCAGTGGCCGTCCGGCCGCCGCAGGCGGGGGCGGCGGCGGCACGCCACCGAACATGAAGATGTTCGGCGGCGGCGTCGCACTGGTGGCGGTCGTGGTGATGCTGATGTGGGCTTCGAGTGGCTTTTTCATCGTGCCGGAAGGCCAGACGGCGGCTATCCTGCGTTTCGGCAAATTCACCCAGCTCACTGACCGCGCGGGTTTCCAATGGCGCATGCCTTACCCGGTCGAGCAGCATGAGCTGGTCAACCTGCAGCAGTTGCGTCAGGTCGAGGTCGGTTACCGGAACAATGTAAAGACCAAGGTCCTCAAAGAGTCGTTGATGCTGACCGACGACGAGAACATCATCGACATCCAGTTCGCCGTGCAGTACCGTCTTTCTTCGGCCACCGACTATCTGTTCAACAACCGCGCCCCCGACGAAACCGTCCTGCAGGCCGCAGAAACCGCGATGCGCGAACTCGTCGGCAGGTCCAAGATGGACTTCGTGCTGTATGAAGGCAAGGAGCAGATTGCCAAATCCGCAGAAAAACTGGTTCAGCAAATCGTCGATCGCTACAAGACGGGCATCATGATCGTCAATGTGACCCTGCAGAACGCACAGCCGCCCGAGCCTGTACAGGCCGCCTTCGACGACGCGGTCAAAGCCGGCCAGGATCGCGAGCGGCAGAAGAACGAAGGCCAGGCCTATGCCAACGACGTCATTCCTAAGGCGCGCGGCACGGCGGCGCGCCTGACCGAGGAGTCCGAGGCTTACAAGCAGAAAGTGATCACCGGCGCGGAAGGCGATGCGAGCCGCTTCAAACAGGTTCTGGTCGAATACAGCAAGGCCCCCCAGATAACGCGCGACCGCATGTACTTGGACACCATGCAGCAGGTGTTTGCCAACACCTCGAAGGTGCTCATCGACGTGCGCTCGGGCAATCCGCTCTTGTATCTCCCGCTCGACAAGCTGGTGCAGCAGACCACCGGCGGCAGCGGAGTCGGCACCGGCAATTTGCAGGTCGAACCATCCAGCATGGGCGCGGCACGTCCGCAAACCGGAGAGGCGCCGACGCCGGCCGTGGTGGAACCGCGTTCGCGCGACGCGCAGCGCAGCCGTGAGCGGGAGGGCAGGTGATGACACGCCTTGTTTCGGCAGTTTTCGTATTGCTGTTCCTGGGCATGCTGGGCTCGTCGATGCTGTACGTGGTCGACCAGCGTCAGCACGCGATCGTATTCGCCCTGGGCGAGGTCAAGGAAGTGGTCGACGTGCCGGGGCTGCATTTCAAGCTGCCGCCGCCGTTTCAGAACGTGGCCTACTACGAAAAGCGCATCATGACCATCGATACGCCCGATTCTGACCGCTTCATCACCTCGGAGAAGAAGAACCTGGTGGTCGATTCGTTCGTCAAGTGGCGCATCAGCGATCCCAAGCTCTACTACGTGAGCGTGCAGGGGCGCGAGACGGACGCGGTCTACCGCATCCAGCAAAGCCTGAAAGACGCGCTCAATAACGAGATCGACTACCTGCACGCCGATCTTGCCGGCATCCACGTTGACCTTCGAGGTGATGTCCTGCATCACCTTGTCGCGCACGCCCGACACCATCTCGTTGAC
>JAYVST010000128.1:0-1581 GCA_043775255.1 Burkholderiales bacterium | reverse complement strand
TCCGGGACTATCCGTCAGGGTTGCGCGAGAAATTGCTGCTGGCCAATGCATCTCCAGTGGCCGTCGGTGTGGAGCCTATCGATGCCATCTTCAAATTCGGCATGAGTGCGCGCCTGGGCCGGATTCGCACGCCGGCCTGCGTCATCACTTCGGGCAACAAAGTGGGCTGCCCGCCGCACCATTCGGAGCGACCGGCCGCGACGATTCCGCAAGCCGAACGCAATATCTACAAGGATCGCAGCCACTTTCTCAATCTGGTCTATGCCACCCCGTTCAATACCGACCCGTCCAATGCCGACATCCGCGCTTCCATCCGGCGAAACGAGTAAGGTGACGGATTGGCCGGCACGCCCGACCGCGGGTCATATGGCCCGCAATCCCTGACGTGGAGCATCGCTCTTGAAACCGCAAAACCTGCTGTTCATCCTGTCCGACGAGCACAACAAGAAGATCACCGGCGCCTACGGGCACAAGATGATCAGCACGCCCAACCTCGACCGACTTGCCGCGCGCGGCACCCGCTTCACTTCGGCCTATACCAACTGCCCGATCTGCGTGCCGGCACGCGCGAGCCTGGCCACCGGGCGTTATGTGAACGACGTGCGCTGTTGGGACAACGCCATTGCCTACGACGGCACGCCGCCCTCCTGGGGCCATCGCCTGATGGACCAGGGGCACCGTGCGGTGTCGATCGGCAAGTTGCACTACACCCGCAACGATGCCAAGAAGAACGGCTTTGACGAGGAAATCCTGCCGATGCATATCGTCGACGGCCTGGGCGACCTGTTGGGCCTGATTCGCGACGAGTTGCCGGTGCGCACAGGGTCGCGCAAGCTGGGGCCCGAAGCGGCGCGCGGCGAATCCGAATACACCGCCTACGACCGCGCCATCACCGAGGCGGCCGTGAAATGGTTGAAGGAAGACGCACAGCGTCATCGCGACCGCCCGTGGGTGCTCTACGTGGGCTACGTGGCGCCGCATTTTCCGCTGGTGGCGCCGGCGCAATTCTTCGACATGTATCCGGAGAACGCGGTGCCGTGGCCCAGCCAGTACGCGCAGGGCGAACGGCCTCGCCATCCCTTTCTCGATGCCATGCGCGGCTCCATGCAATACGACGCCGGCTTCACCGACGAGGCCATGGTGCGGCGTGCCATCACGGCGTATTTCGGACTGGTGAGCTTCCTCGATCACAATATCGGCCGCGTGCTGGCGGCGCTGGAAGAGGCCGGCCTGATGGGCGAGACGCGCGTGATCTACAGCTCGGATCACGGCGACAATCTCGGCGCGCGCGGCATGTGGGGCAAATCCACCATGTTCGAGGAGTCGGCCGGCATTCCACTCATCGTCGTCGGCGCGGATGTGCCGGCGGGCCGGGTGTCGGATGTGCCGGTCACCCTGGCCGACGCGTTCCCTACCATTCTGCAGTGCGTCGGCGCCGTACCGCACGCGGACGATGCGGCGTTGCCGGGGCAGTCGCTGCTTGAGATCGCCGCCGGCAGCGCGCGCGAGCGCGTGATCCTGTCCGAATACCATGCGGCTGCGGCGATCGCCGCCAGCTACATGATCCGCCACGGCAAGTAC
>JAYVST010000127.1:0-11961 GCA_043775255.1 Burkholderiales bacterium | reverse complement strand
GCCGCTGCCGTGACCAGCATCGCCGCCCCCTTCTCTCGCGGCGCCGACCCTTCGATACGCTCAACCGCAACGATGACGCAATCGTGACCTGCCCGCTCGCAATCTTCGAGCAGGACTCGCGACCCGCGGCCGAGAGTCGCGATCAAATCGGCCCCTGCGTGGCGCATGCGAAGAGGATGCGTTCGGGCGTGGCGGGCGCATCAAGCGAAGGTACGCTGCCACGCGCGGCGGCCACGGCGTCGCGAATCGCGAAGAACACGCAGCTCGCCAGCATCAGCGGCGGTTCGCCGACGGCCTTGCTGCGAAAAATCGAGTCCTCCACGTTTTCGCCGCGCGCCCACAACTTGACATGGAACGCCTCCGGCACATCCGATGACACCGGTATCTTGTAGGTTGAAGGCGCATGGGTGCGCAGTCGGCCTTTCGCGTCCCATACCAGTTCCTCGGTGGTCAGCCAGCCCATGCCCTGAACAAACCCGCCTTCGACCTGACCCAGATCGATGGCCGGGTTGAGTGACCGTCCGACGTCATGCAGGATATCGGCACGCAGCAATTTCGATTCGCCGGTCAGCGTGTCGATCGCCACTTCGGCGACCGCGGCGCCGTAGGCGAAATAGTAGAACGGTCGACCCTTGAGGGTCCGTGGATCGAAGCTGACCTTCGGTACCGAATAGAAGCCGGTGCAGGACAGTGAAATCCGCGCCATGTAGGCGGCACGCACGAGCTCCGGCCATTTCATGCTCCACGCGAGCGCGCACACGCGGCCGGCATGAAACGCCACGTCACCCGCTTCTACTCCGTAGGTCGCAGCGCAAAAGGCGGCAAGCCGCGCCTTGATCTCTTGCGCCGCCGCCTGCGCCGCCTTTCCATTGAGATCGGCGCCGCTCGAGGCTGCCGTGGGCGACGTGTTGGGCACCTTGCTGGTGTCGGTGGCCGTGATACGCACCTGCCCGACCTCAAGGCCGAATTCCTGCGCCACCACCTGCGCCACCTTGATGAAGACACCTTGGCCCATTTCGGTGGCGGCATGATTGATCATTACGCTGCCGTCCTGATACACATGCAGCAGCGCTCCGGCCTGGTTCAAGAACGATGCGGTGAACGATATTCCGAACATCACCGGTGTCAATGCCAGGCCGCGCTTGATCACCGGCTCTCTTGCGTTCCAGGCGTCGATCTGCGCGCGCCGCCGGGCGTACTCGCTGGAGACCTCAAGCTCGTCGACCAATTCGTGGATCACGTTGTCCTCGACCCGCATGTCGTAGTGCGTCATCGCACGCGGGCTGGTGGGGTCGGTCGCATAGAAATTGACCTTGCGCACCGCAAGCGGATCGACCGCGAGATGGCGCGCGATGTCGTCGATCACATGTTCCCCCGCGAGAATGCCCTGCGGGCCGCCAAAGCCGCGAAACGCATTCGCCGATTGCTGGTTGGTTTTCAGACGCAATGAGCGGACCGTGACATTCGGCAGGTGATAGGCATTCGAGATGTGCATGACCGCGCGGTCGTTGACCGAGCCCGACAGGTCGGCCGACCAGCCACAACGCGACGCCAGCGTGACGTCCAGCCCGAGGATGCGGCCATCGGCGTCAAACCCGACTTCATAGTCGGCGCGAAACTCATGCCGCTTGCCGGTGAGCATGAAGTCGTCGTCGCGATCGACGCGAAACTTGACCGGTCGCTTGAGCCTGGCCGCAGCCAGTGCCGCCACCACCGCGAAATAAGTGGCCTGGGTTTCCTTGCCGCCGAAGGCCCCACCCATGCGGCGGCATTCGACCACCACCTGCGTGGGGGCGATGCCCAGCACATGGGCCACCGTGAGCTGGGTTTCGGTCGGATGCTGGGTCGAGGAATGGACCAGCATCTGTCCATCTTCGCGCGGGCAGGCATAGGCGATCTGGCCTTCCAGGTAAAACTGCTCCTGCCCGCCCATGTGCAGGCGATTGGCAAGGCGATACGGCGCCGCCTCGATGGCGGCACGCGCGTCGCCGCGGTTGAGCGTCAGGGGCGGCAACACATGAGAGTCGGCACGGATGGCGTCGTCGTAGTCGAGGATGGGAGCTTCCTCCTCATACACGACCAACGCGAGCCGGGCGGCGCGCCGCGCGGCGTCGAGCGAATACGCGACCACGGCGAACAGCGGCTGCCCGACATATTCGACCCGATCGATCGCAAACACCGGCTCGTCATGTTTGACCGGGCCGATGATCTTTGCGCCCGGAATATCGTCATGGCACAGCACGGCCACCACCCCGCCGGCCGCCCGCACGCGCGCCAGATCCATCGACACGAGCCGACCACAGGCGATCGTGCTCATGCCTACGGCGACGTGCAGGGTGCCGCTGATTTCGGGAATGTCATCGACATAGGTCGCCTGACCCGACACATGCAGGTGCGCGCTGTCGTGCGCGATGGCGGCGCCAACCGCGCCTTCGTGCAGTACGTCCGCCGGCAGGTCGCGCTTCATGTCAGTGCCTCCAGGTCTTCCAGCCGGATGGCCGATGGCGCGCCTTCCTGGCGCCTCAAGTCAAGATGGAACCGACGCAACAGGTTGCGCGCGGCCGCCATCCTGTAGGCGGCGCTGGCACGCATGTCGGTGATGGGTCGGAAATCCGTCGCCAGCGCACCTTGCGCCTGTGCCAGTGCCGAAGGATCCAGAGTCTTTCCTTGTAGCGGCGTCCCTTCCAGAGCCCGTTCGGCATTCAACGCCCGCATCGGCGTGGCCGCCATGCCGCCAAACGCGATCCGGACCTTGCGCGCTCGTGCGCCTTCGAAATTCATCGAGATACCCGCGCAGACCGCCGAGATGTCCTGGTCGAAGCGCTTCGAAAGTTTGTAGACACGAAACACCTGGTCGGGCGGCGGTATCGGAACGCGGATCTCGGCCACATACTGGCCGGCTGCAAGCGCGGTCTTCTGGTACCCAAGGTAGAAGTCCTCGATCGCCATCGACCGGGGGCCCGCCGCGCCGCGCAGGACGACGGTCGCGCCCAGTGCAATGAACGCCGGCATCGAGTCGCCGATCGGCGATCCATTAGCCACGTTGCCGCCGACGGTAGCGGTATTGCGCACCGGCGGTGCGGCGAAGCGGTGCAGCATGTCGGCCATGGCCGGCCAATGGCGCACCAGATGCGGCATTGCTTCGCTCCAGGTCACGGCCGCTCCGATGACGAGCGCGCCGTCAATCACCCTGACCCGGCGCAGTGACTCGACGTCGCCGATGAAGACCAGTTTGTCGAAGGTGCGCAACTGCTTGGTGGACCACAACCCGACGTCGGTCAACCCGGCGACGATGCGCGCATCGGGATGGGCGGCCAGGCAACGCGCGAGGGCGTGTTCGGAGCGCGGCGCATACCATTTGCCCGCAGGACCGTCGAGCACCAGTTCGCTCGTTGCGGCGGACAGCGCGGTCAGATCCGCATCGAGACTCCGGTCCCGGCTCGCCTCGGCTTCACTGCGTGCTTCGGCCAGCGCCAAGACCGCGGCAGCGGCGATCGGGCGATAGCCTGTGCAGCGGCACAGATTGCCTGACAGCAATCGATCTATTTCCGGGCGTGCCACCGGTCGCGCGGCGTGTGCGCGGTAGTCCGCATATAGCGACATGACAAAGCCCGGCGTGCAAAAGCCGCATTGCGACGCATGGCACTGAACCATTGCGCGTTGCACCGGATGGGGCATGCCCTCGACGGCGACGCCTTCCACTGTGGTCACAGCCTTCCCATGCACGATCGGAAGAAACTGGATACAGGAATTGACCGCCCGATGGCGTACCACACCGTCGGCGCCAACGTCCGACAAGGTAACCGTGCACGCGCCGCAGTCGCCCTCCGCGCATCCCTCCTTGGTCCCGGTCAACGCGCACTCTTGGCGCAGATATTGCAAAAGGGTTGTGGTAGGTTGGACGTAAGGTGGCTCCACTAGCCGCCCGTTCAATATGAATTTCATTCCAGGGTCACTCATGGTCAACTCTGTATACAATCGATCACTGTTCGAGTCTACGCAATTTCCAAGCCTGCTCGTCCGGACTTCCGGCACGTTCGATACCGCTGCGCCGCTTCGCCATGCGCTTTTGGCCGCACCCCCCTGATAGCCTTCATGCCCACCAAATTCATCGATTTTGACCGCGTCTGGCTGAAATACAACCCGACATCGGATTTTGTGATCGAGGATATCTCGGTCTCGATCAGGGAACACGAATTCGTCGCCATCGTCGGGCCGTCCGGGTGCGGCAAGTCGACGTTCATGAAATTGTGCACCGGATTGAAGCCCCCGACAAAGGGTACAGTGATCGTCGACGGGCGGCAGGTGGCCGGCCCCCTCAAGATCACCGGCATGGCATTCCAGGCGCCCAACCTCCTGCCTTGGCGCACCACGTTGGACAATGTTTTGCTGCCGCTTGAGATCGTCGAGCCCTTCAAATCGCAGTTCCGTGCAAAGCGGGCTGAATATGTCGAACGCGCGATGAAACTCATTCGCACGGTCGGTCTGGCCGGCTGGGAACACAAGTTTCCGTGGGAATTGTCTGGCGGCATGCAACAGCGCGCCTCGATTTGCCGCGCGCTGGTTCATGAACCGAAGCTGATGATGCTCGATGAGCCTTTTGGCGCACTCGACGCCTTCACCCGCGAGGAATTGTGGTGCGTCCTGCGCGACCTGCATGCGCAAAATCCGTTCACCGTCGTACTGGTAACCCACGACCTGCGCGAAGCAACCTTTCTGGCCGACACGGTCTACGTGATGAGCAAGCGTCCCGGGCGCATCCTGGCCAAGCGTGAAATCGATCTGCTGCGCCCGCGCGACATCGAGGTCACCTATTCGGAACCGTTTTCCAAGATCGTCCACGAGTTGCGTGCCCATATCGGCGCGATCCGCAAGTCCTGATTCGGCCACCCGGAATCCTCATGAGCCAATCCTTCGTAGAAAAGCATGCCCCGTCACTGCTGGTGATCGCGATCCTATTGTTGTGGGAGCTGATTTGCCGCGGATTGAAGGTAGATCCGTTCGTGTTGCCGATGCCTTCGGCCATCTGGGACTCGCTGCTTGAATACAAGAAGCCGATCTTCGACCATGCTGCGCAAACCTTCTGGACCACCATGGTGGGGTTTGCCATTGCGGTGCTCGTTGGCGTGTTTCTCGGTTGCTTGTTGGGGTCGTCGGCCTTGATCTACCGCGCCTGCTATCCGTTGCTGGTCGGATTCAACTCGATTCCCAAGGCTGCGTTCGTCCCGATTCTGGTTGTGTGGTTCGGCATCGGCACGACGCCTGCGATCCTCACAGCCTTCCTCATTTCGTTTTTCCCCATCGTCGTCAACGTCGCCACCGGCTTGGCCACGCTCGAACCGGAACTTGAAGATGTGCTGCGCGCACTCGGGGCGACGCGGGTGGAAATCTTGCGCAAGGTCGGCTTGCCGCGCTCGATGCCGTTCTTTTTCGCGTCGCTGAAAGTGGCGATCACGCTGGCCTTTGTCGGCACCGTGGTATCGGAGATCAGCGCATCGAACGCCGGCATCGGCTATCTGATGATGTCGGCCTCTTCCAGCCTCAAGACGCCGCTGATGTTCGCCGGCGTGATCGTCATCTCGATCATGGCGATGGTGATGTACGAGGTATTCGCCTGGATTGAAAAGCGCATGACCGGCTGGGCGCATCGCCGCGAACAGATAGTCGGATAGCGGCGGCGCGGAGCCTTTAGGGCAAGCGGGGCGCCGGCGCTTCTGCCCCGCTTGCGCGTAGCATGACCAGCGTGAGCCCGGCGAAAATGGCCAGAGCGCCCAGCACGATGTTGGCGGTCAATTTTTCATTCAAAAAGAGCACGCCCCCGCCCACACCGAACACGGGCGTAAGGTAATTGACGGCCACGGTCTTGACCGGACCCACATTCGCGATCAGGCGAAAGTAGAGCAGGAACGCACATGCGCTTGAAAAGACGGCAAGCGCCAGTACGTTGGCTAAGACCGTCAGCGACGGCATTGCTACCGGCAGGCTGGCCAACGCGGCCGGCAAAAGCATGACCGCAGCCGCGAGCTGGCTGCCGGTCGCAGCCGCAAGCGGTGCGATTTTCGCAGCGTGCTTTTTGGCGTAGACCCCAGCGACGCCGTAGCAGACGGCAGCGCCCAGCGTCAATCCGATGGCCCAGGGCGGCGGGATGGCTGCGGCAGCCGGGTTCCAGCCTGTCAGCAGGGCGACACCGGTCAGCCCGACGATCAGACCGGCACCCTTGCGCCATGCAAAGCGCTCGCCGATCCACGCAGCGGCGACCAACGCGGAAAAAAGCGGCGCCATGGCCACCAGCACCACGCTATAGGATGCCGATTGAACCGTTTGCGCCTTGGCGACCATGACGAATGGAAGCGCCGATCCGATCGCGCCGTTGACGAGATAGCGTGCCCAATTGCGCCCTAAATCAAGCCTGAGGCCGGTGAAACGCAGGCAAGCCAGCAACAACATGCCGGCGATAATCGTACGCATTTCGACCAGCGCGAACGGCCCGATCGACGGCACCGCAACACCGACAAACACGAACGCCAGGCCCCAACATGCGGCCAGGGCGATCAGGCGCAGAAGGTCGGCAAACGCCACGCGCTACCGGCGTTCAGACCGGCGGGACGCGGGTATGCCAGTCGGTGACGCCCTGATACGCCGCGCCCATCCGATAAAGCTGCGCTTCGGCAAATGGACGGCCGATCAGCTGCATGCCGCACGGCAGGCTGCCGGGCGTGAAGCCGCAGGGCAGGGCCAGCGCAGGCAGACCCAGCACGTTGACCGGGCGCATCAGACGTGTGATCTCATCGAGAATTCGCATCATCTCGGGACCGCCGCTGACATCCACGTCGGCGAATTTTGGCACCGGGAAAGCCAGAACCGGTGCGATCAAGGCATCGCATCTCGAAAACACCTGGGCCGCGAAGTCGCGCAGCAGGCGCGCCCGGCAGCGCTGCGCATCGACATAGTCGGCCGCGCCGGCGGCTAAGGTCACCTCGACCCGTCCGCGGGTCTGGGCGGTGTAATCGGTCGCACGTTCACGCATCCACGCGCCGTGCACGCCGATCACATCCCCCCAGGTGAGAAGGAAACCTGCTGCATTGATCGCATCGAGATCGGGCATCGCCACCTCGATCACCTCGGCGCCGAGGCCACGGAAGGCTTGCGCGGCCGCGTCGATCAGTCGCGCCACATCGCCATCGAGGTTGGCGTCGAAAAACCCGCGTGGAATTCCCAGGCGCAGGCCACGCACGTCTACTCTCGTGGCCGCAGCCACGTAGTCGGGCACGTCGACGGCTAGCGTGGATGGGTCGCGCGCGTCGCGCCCGGCCAAAACCGCGAGCATCAGGGCGTTGTCTGCCACGGTACGCGTCAAGGGCCCCACGGTGTCGAGCGACTGCGAAAGCGGCATGCAGCCGGCACGCGTTACCCGGCCAAAGGTGGTTTTCATGCCTGTCACGCCGCACAAGGCGGCCGGCATGCGCACAGAACCTGCGGTATCCGAGCCCAGGGCGGCGTAGACGATACGGGAAGCGACCGACACCGCAGACCCGGACGAGGATCCGCCGGTAATGTGTGCCGGATTCCAGGGGTTGCGCGCATCGCCCAGGAACGCGTTCTGTCCGGTCGGGCCGTAGGCGAACTCGGTCATGTTCAAGGTGCCGATCTGGATCGCGCCGGCCGCATCGAGCCGCTCCAGCACCGCCGCAGTCTCGGGCGCTACCCATCCGGCGCGGATTTTCGATCCGCAGGTCGAAATCCGGCCCGCGCGATAGAACATGTCTTTGTGGGCCAGTGGCACGCCGTGCAATGGGCCGCGGATTCGACCCCGCGCCAGATCGGCGTCGCACGCACGTGCGGCTGCCTGTGCCTCTTCGGCATCGACGCGGACAAAGGCGTTGAACTTCGGCTGCAGGGACTCCGCTCGGCTAAGCGCGGCCTGGGTCAGTTCGAGCGACGAGACACGCTTTTCACGCACCGCTGCCGCCGCCTCGACCAAGGTCATGGCGTGCACTGCGTTCATGGATGGGCGCCTTTCGCAGGCATGGTTTCCACCAGCGCAGCGGCAAACGAGGCGGCATCATCCTCAAACGCAAGCGTGCTCCTGATGCGTCCGAAGGCCGCAATCCGCATGGCGGCGGTGGCAGCAATCTGTTCGGCGCGCCCAGGCGCCAAGGTCCAGCCGACCCGCCGTGCGGTACTTTCGATGTCGGATGCGGAAAAATCATTCATTTACGACTCCTTGGTCAACGAGCACGATGCGGTGGACCTTCTTCTTGCCTGCGCGCAACAGGATGGCGCCATTGCGCAGATCGGCGCCGCCGAGTCGCGCCAGGATATCGCCAACGGCGTTGTCATTGACATAGGCGCCGCCTTGCTGCACCAGCCGGCGCGCTTCACCCTTGGAGCCGGCTAAGCCGGTCTCGACCAGCAATTCGACCAGCGGAACGCCCGCTGCAATGCGGGCAGCCGGCAGTCGGGTCGATGCAATGGCATTGACGTCGCCACCGCCGCCGAAGGCAGCACGCGAGGCCGCGCGCGCCTCGTCAGCGGCACTCCGGCCGTGGCAAAGGCAGGTCGCCTCGAAAGCGAGCACTTCCTTCGCGGCATTGAGCGCAGCGCCTTGCGCGGCCCCGAGGCGTTCAACCTCATCCATGGGCAGGAAGGTGAACAAAGCCAGAAAACGCCGCACGTCACGATCGTCGGTGTTGATCCAGTACTGGTAGAACTCGTA
Source organism: Burkholderiales bacterium (assembly GCA_043775255.1). Lineage (GTDB taxonomy): Bacteria > Pseudomonadota > Gammaproteobacteria > Burkholderiales > JAEUOS01 > JAEUOS01. The sequence continues at coordinate 3,245 of JAYVST010000127.1, read as the reverse complement.
GGCCGAGGTACGCGCGCCATCCAGCCAGACCGCGCCGGTAGCCGTCTTGCCCATTTTTTCACCGCGGGCAGTCGTCAGGAGCGGAAAAGTGATGCAAAACGCCTGCTTACCGTGCTTGCGGCGAATCAGATCGGTGCCCGCCAGGATGTTGCTCCACTGGTCGTCCCCGCCCATCTGCAGCATGCAATCGTGGCGTTCGTGAAGGCAGAGGTAGTCATAGGCCTGCAACAGTTGGTAGTTGAATTCGATGAAGGACAAGCCTTCTTCGCGCTCAAGCCTGGCCCGATAGGCTTCGGCCCGCACCATTTCATTGACCCTGAAGTAGCGGCCGATGTCGCGCAGGAATTCGATGTAATGCAGTTTGAGTAGCCAGTCCGCGTTGTTGGCGGACAAGCCCGCCTCGCCATCCAGATTCAAGTATCGCCGAAGTTGAACGAGAATACCCGCACTATTGCCGGAGATGGCGTCAAAATCCAGCATCTGTCGCATTTCGGTCTTGCCCGACGGGTCGCCTACCATGGCGGTGCCACCGCCAATCAAGCCCAGTGGCCTGTGACCGGCGCGCTGCAATTGCGCCATTGCCATGATCGGTACAAGGCTGCCGCAATGCAGGCTGCTGGCTGTCGGGTCAAAACCAATATAGAAGGTGGTCCGACCCGCACCCAGCAGCTTGCGCACGGCGGGTTCGTCGGTCACCTGGGCGACGAACCCGCGTTCCTTGAGAATATCGAAAGCGTTTTGATTCATGTGATTTAACGTTTGCCAGGAGCCCGCAGGCAATCATGACGGTTTTGTTATAATGTGATTTCCGTCACGCGCCTACATGCCGGTTAAGACAAAACAAAGTTGGCGCGCCAAACCCCTGAAATACAAGACATATCGCGTGAAGACAACGATTCTATCCCGCTTGAGTCCCGCTCGAGTACGGCAATTGCGCTTCGGCGGCCTCGCGCTGGCGCTATCGGGCGCCGCGTTTGCCACATTGGGGGTAGTCGGTCCGGACGCCGTTCCGACCACCCCCGTATCGCGTACGCTTGCCATTCCTTCCGCGACCATCGTCAGTATTGACGATGAAGACCGCGGGATTTATCGCGAAGAACGAATCCAGCGCGGCGACACACTGGCCTCGTTGCTCGAGCGCCTGGGCGTGGACGATCCAGCCGCGTTCCAGTACCTGCGTTCGAGCCGGGACACACGTGTGTTTTCCGGCAACCTGCGCCCGGGCAAGACCATCCGCGCCGAGACCGGCAGCGACGGCGAACTGGTGTCGCTTTCCTATGCCTTGTCTCCCACGGAGATGCTCAGGGTCACCAAGGACGAGTCCGGATTCGCCGCTGTCAAGAGCGAGCTTTCACTGGAGCGCCGGGTGCACATGAAGGCAGCCGAGATCCGCTTTTCGCTCTTCGGTTCGGCCGACGCCATCGGTTTGCCGGACAGCGTCACCACGCAAATCGCCGAAATCTTCTCCGCCGATATCGATTTCCACAAGGACATCCGCCGCGGCGACCGTTTTCGTGTGGTCTACGAAATGCTCTATCACGAGGGCGAATTCGTGCGCGCCGGGCGTGTGCTCGCAGTCGAGTTCATCAACAACGGCAAGACATTCGCGGCTGTTTGGTACGAAAACCCGGACAACAAGGAGGGTGCCGGCTACTTCACGCCGGAAGGAAAGAATTTGCGCAAGGCGTTTCTGCGTTCGCCATTGGAGTTTTCGCGCATCACCTCCGGGTTCGGCAGCCGCATGCATCCGATTTTCCAGACATGGAAACAGCATTCGGGGGTCGACTATGCCGCGCCGACCGGCGCCAAGATCCGCTCGGTTGCCGATGGCGTGGTCGAATTCGCCGGCAAACAAAACGGCTATGGCAATGTGGTCATCGTCCGACATCAGGGCCAGTATTCGACGCTCTACGCGCATATGAGCGGTTTTGGCCCGAATATCAGCAAGGGGGCGCGGATCGGTCAGGGGGATACGCTGGGTTTCGTCGGCCAGACCGGTTGGGCCACCGGCCCGCATCTCCATTACGAATTCCGCGTAGCCGCCGAAGCGGTCAATCCGCTGACCATAGCACTGCCGACGGCAATTCCGCTAGAAGATCGCCATCTCGCGCATTTCCGCCTCAAGGCCCTGCCTTCGATGACGCGCATCGCGATGATGCGCAACACCGCCCAGTTCGCCGCACTGGACTGATCGACGCCCCTTGAAGCCCGTGCTTGCCATCGGTCTCATGTCAGGCACCAGCCTGGATGGGGTCGATGCCGCGCTGGTGGATTTCTCTGGCCGGCAGCCGGTGGTACGCGCGACGCATTTCGCTGAGTTCGATGGCGCGCTGCGTGCGGAATTGCTGGCACTGCAGGCCAGTGTGCCCGATGAAATCGAACGTGGCGCGATGGCAGCCAATAATCTGGCGCAGGCATACGCGACGGGCGTGCGAGCCGTCCTGCGCGACTCGGGTCTTGAAGCGTCAGCTGTCCGGGCCATCGGCGCGCACGGACAAACCGTGCGCCACCGCCCGGAATCAGGCTTCACGATTCAGTTGAACAACCCGTCCTTGCTCGCAGAACTCACAGGCATTGCGGTGGTTGCCGATTTTCGCAGCCGTGACGTAGCCGCAGGCGGCCAGGGCGCCCCGCTGGCGCCTGCGTTTCACCAGGCTTTTTTTTCCGTACCCGGCAGAGCGCGCGCCGTGGTCAATATTGGCGGGATCGCCAATGTGACCGTTCTAGGAGCGGCCGGCGGCGTGGCAGGTTTCGATACCGGCCCCGGCAATGTGCTGATGGATCTTTGGTGTTCTCGCCACACTGGCGCGTCATTCGATGCGGCGGGAACATGGGCCGACAGCGGAAAATCCAGCATTCCGCTGCTCGTCGAACTTTTGAACGAACCCTATTTCCAGCGGCCCGCGCCCAAGAGCACCGGGCGCGACCTGTTCAACGAACATTGGCTGGCACAGGCCCTGCGATCACTCGGCGCAGCCGCCTCGCCGCTGCCGGCTGACATCCAGGCAACATTGCTGGACCTTACCGCGCGCACGATTTGTGACGCCCTGTCGGCTCATGCCGTTGACGCCCTATATGCATGCGGCGGCGGCGCACGCAACCATGCGCTCATGCGGCGATTGCAGTCCCTGATGCCCGCCACCCGTGTGGAGACGACCGCATCTCTGGGCGTGCCACCGGATTGGGTCGAGGCGGTCGCCTTTGCGTGGTTCGCATTGCAGGCGATCGATGGCATCCCGGCAAAT
>JAYVST010000126.1:0-6860 GCA_043775255.1 Burkholderiales bacterium | reverse complement strand
GGCAGCCCCAGGTCGGCGGCATAGTCAGCCGCCGGATAGTGAAAGCGGACCGGGCCTTCAGGGCTGCCCTTGATGAACTGCTTCACGTAGGGCAACTCGGAGGCACGGATTTCGGCCGGGGTGCCATGCGCGACGATCCGGCCCTCGGCCAGAAAGTAGACATAGTCGACGATCGCTAGGGACTCATGCACGTCATGAGTCACCACGATGGAAGCGGCGCCAAGCGCATCGTTCAGACTGCGTATCAGGTTGGCGGTAATGCCAAGCGAGATCGGATCGAGCCCGGCGAAAGGTTCGTCGAACATGATCAGTTGCGGATCGAGCGCGATCGCGCGGGCCAGCGCCACCCGGCGCGACATGCCGCCGGAGATCTCCGAAGGCATCAGGCCGTGGGCGCCGCGCAGGCCGACGGCATTGAGCTTCATCAGCACCAGATCGCGAATCGCGGTCTCCGGCAAGTCGGTATGCTCGCGCAGCGGAAACGCGACATTGTCGAACACGCTCATGTCGGTGAAGAGCGCGCCAAACTGGAACAGCATGCCCATCCGTCGGCGCAGCGCATAGAGGCCTGCGGTGCTTTGGGCGTGCACGTCCTTGCCGTCGACCATCACCGAGCCCGCCTGCGGCCGGGCCTGGCCGCCGAGCAGGCGCAATACCGTGGTCTTGCCGGAACCGGAGCCGCCCATGAGCGCGATCAGCTGGCCGCGCTTGACCACGAGATCGACTCCGGAGAGTATTTGCCGCCCCGGCAGTCCGGTCAGGGTCGGATAGGCAAAAGATGCGCCCTGGATGGCAACGAAGGGCGGGGCTTGGGGCACGAGCTGGTTCGGACTGTCGATTTTCAAGGCTCCTGATGTTACCAGTTGGGCCATGCCTGCGACCGCTCCGGCGCCGGGCCTTGCGCTATAGTGCGCGCACTCGTGAACCCGGATGCCCTTCCCACCGTGCCAGCCGCGCTGAACTTCGTCAATGTCAGCAAGTCACTTGGCAATGCGCAGGTTCTGCGCGGGGTCACTTTCGAAGTGCGCCAGGGATGCTTTTTCGGCCTCGCAGGCATCAATGGCGCGGGCAAAACCACCCTCATCCGCTGCCTGCTCGATCTGTGTTCGGCCGATTCCGGCAGCATCGCGATTTTTGGCGCGGACAGTCGGGACAATCGCAGCCGAGCGCCACTTGCCTTCGTGCCGGAACGCTTCATCCCGCCCTACTATCTGACCGGCGCTGGTTTTCTGCGCATGATGGCGGGCTTGCGCGCCGACCCCTATGTCGAAGCCGATGCGCTCGCAATGCTCGACCGCCTCGATCTCGCAAAGAAGGCGCTGGCGCGGCCGGTGCGCGCCTATTCCAAAGGCATGACCCAGAAACTGGGGCTGGCCAGCTGTTTCCTGGCCGACCGTCCGCTGGTCATTCTCGACGAGCCGATGAGCGGTCTGGATCCGCAGGCGCGCGCGCAGGTCAAGGCGCTCTTGAAGGAGCAACGGGCACGCGGACGCACGCTGTTCTTTACCTCGCACGCGTTAGCCGATATCGAAGACATCTGCGAGGAGGTCGCTGTCCTCCACGATGGCCGGCTTCGATTCTGCGGTACGCCCGCGCAGATGCGTGTACACGCCGGTGACGGCGATCTTGAGTCGGCCTTCATCGCGCTGATCTCGCAAGCCGGACCCGTTTCCGCGTGAACGTCCCGCCCAAGCCCGGCCTGCTGCTGGTCGATGATGACCCGCTCATCATCGATACGCTTTCGATCGTGCTGGGACAACACTTCGACGTCACCAGTGCCGAGAGCGCCGCAAGCGCGCTCGACCGCCTGAGCAGGCTCGCCCTGCCGCCCCGGATCGCGTTGGTGGATTTGGGCCTGCCACCCACGCCGCACGATCCGGCCCAAGGCTACCGCCTGATCGGCGACCTGCAGGCGCGCGTGCCGGGCCTGAAGATCGTGGTGCTTTCCGGGCAATCGGAGGACATCGCCGGCCGCCATGCGCGTACCTTGGGCGCCGTCGAGTTCGTGCCCAAACCGGCGCGGCCATCCGAACTGCTGCGCCTGTTGGGCAACGTGCTCGCCGCGTCAGTGGCGGAGCATGCGGCGATCGGCGCCCCGGTCGCAGCGGGCAAGGATCCGCTGGCAGGATTAGTCGGCGCTTCGCCGCCGATGCGCGCCCTCAAGGCGCAGATCCACATGTATGCGCATTCCCCGTTTCCGGTACTCATCGAGGGTGAATCGGGCAGCGGCAAGGAAATCGTCGCATCCGCGCTGCATGCGCTCTCCGGGCGCGGCGATCGCCCCTACTTCGCGCTCAACTGCGCCGCCATCGCGCCTTCGCTGGTCGAGCCTACGCTTTTCGGCTACGCCAAAGGAGCGTTTACCGGCGCCAATTCGCCCAAGGCCGGGTATTTCGAAGAAGCCCAAAGCGGCACCCTGTTCTTGGACGAGATCGGCGAATTGCCGCTGGAACTGCAGGCGAAGCTCCTGCGGGTGCTGGAAAACGGTGAGTACAACCGGGTAGGCGAGACTCAAGCGCGAAAATCCCTGGCCCGCATCGTCGCCGCTACCAACCGCGATTTGCGCAACGAGTCGAAGACCGGCGGTTTCCGCTCCGATCTATATCACCGACTCTCGGTATTGACCGTACGCGTCCCGCCGCTGCGCGACCTGGGAGAGGACAAACTGGCTTTGCTGGAACATTTCCGCGACCTCTACCTGCCTGCCGGCGCCGCCTTCGACTTGTCGCCCGAAGCTCGCCGGCTCTGGCTCGACTACCCGTTTCCCGGCAACGTGCGCGAACTGCGCAATGTCGTCATCCGCCTTGTCACCAAACATCGCGGGCAAATCGTGGCTGTCGGCGAACTCGAGCCGGAGCTCGATTCGGGCGCAACCCTGGTACCCGAGGCGGTGCGGGCCGCGTCTACCCTGGATGCGGCGGCTGAGGAAGAACTGCGATCGCGCCAGCCGTTTCACCTCGACCTGCGCCTGACGGCGTGGGAGCGCGCCTATGTCGCCGCCGCGATGAAACTGGCGGGCGGGAACATCAGCCGCGCAGCGCGCCTGCTCGGAATAAATCGCACCACGCTGTATTCCCGTATGTCCGCACTCGAACGCGAAAGCTGACCTTGTATCTAGACCATTTCGGCCTTTCCGAAGCCCCTTACCGGATCACCCCGCACACCGATTTCTTCTTCGAGGGCGCCAATCGCGGCGCCACCCTTGAGGCATTGCTATACGCCATTACCAACGACGAAGGCATCGTCAAGGTAACCGGCGAAGTCGGCAGCGGCAAGACCATGCTGTGTCGGGTGCTGATGGAGCGGCTGCCGCAGAACGTCGAAACCATCTATCTGGCCAATCCTTCCCTGGGCCGCGACGAAATCATGCTGGCCATCCTCGACGACCTGAAAGTGGCGTCGCCCGGCGAGCGTTCTTCGCTGCTCCTGCGCGCCTTGCAGGACCGCCTGATCGAGCTCTATGCCGCCGGCCGACGGGTAGTGGTGCTGATCGATGAAGCGCACGCGATGCCGGTGGAAACCTTGGAAGAAATCCGCCTCCTGTCGAATCTCGAATCGAAGCGTCACAAGCTGCTGCAGATCGTCCTGTTCGGCCAGCAGGAACTCGATGAGGTGCTGGGCACGCCGCAAATGCGGCAATTGAAAGAGCGCATCGTGCACAGCTTCAAGCTGGAACCGCTGGTGCGCTCGGACATTGGCACCTACCTCATGTTCCGTATGCGCCAGGCCGGGTACAAGGGGCCGGACATCTTCACCGCCGGCGCGCTACGCCTGGTGACGCAGGCGTCCGAAGGGCTCACGCGCAGGATCAACATCGTAGCCGACAAGGCGCTGCTCGCCGCGTTTTCGGATGGCGGATACCAGATTCTGCCCAAACATGTCAGCGCCGCGATCGCGGATTCCGAGTTTGCGCGCCTTAAGTCGCGTCCGCGCGCTGGGTTTTCCACCGCTGCGCTGGCGGCAGCGGCGATTGGCCTGATCGCCACCGGCGCAGGCGCAGCGCTGCTGGCGGTCTATATCGCGATCAAGCGAGTGCCGCTTGCGGCGCAGGCGCCCCCGGCCGCCGCGATGTCAGCCGAAAGCGCCCAAGCCACGCCGCTTCCGCCAAACAGCCAAGCCACGCCGCTTCCGCCAAACAGTTCCGCCGGCGCCACCACCACGGGGGTAGCGCCGCAGGCGAGCGCATCTGCAAAAAGTGTGCAGCCGACCCCACCACCGCAGGCGAGTGCTGCGGCTCCGGTTCCCGCAGCGCGTCCTGCATCTGAATCCGGCTCCGGGCCGGCAGATGCCAAGCCTTCCACAACCCCGACCGCCCTGGCCGTCATCGCGGGCGACGCAGCGCCTGTGCGCACCTCCAACCCGACGCTCATCCGGCGCCTGCAAGCGACCGAACTCTGGCTCGAAAGATCGCCGCCCAGCACATTCGCACTGCAATTGCTGGTTGCGGAAGCCGCGCGCGCCCGCGAGGTTGATGCGTGGTTGTCCAAGCCCCCCGGCGCGTTGGACACTGAAAGACTTTATGTCTACACGTCGGTGATTCGGGGTTCCGAACGCTTTTCGCTCTTGTACGGTTCATATCCAGACCGCAAATCCGCAGCGGAAGCCATGGAAACGCTGCCCAAGAGCCTGCGCGAGGGCAAGCCGATGATACGCAGCGTCGGTGGCATTCAATCCGACCGTAACAAGCAATAGGTCAGCCGACCGAAGCTCGACACGCGGCGCCATGTTGAAAAATACCAATTGGATCGTTGCAACATCACAACAAGCACTGAAATTTTATTGTTAATCATATATTTAAAAGCTACTATTCATGTGTTAGCATCAAAATTGCCCATAATTACATCGGGACTTGCAGGGAGACATGAGGTTGCGTCAAAGTGAAAACAGTGGCGTCGCCCACCTCCGTGTGGCGCGATTGCAACAACTCGCCGACACTTGGCATGCATTGCTCCGTGTTGCGGCTATCGGTTGCGTTCTCGCTGGATGTGCGCAGCCTGCGACCACGCCAAACCTGCGGCACATCGCCAGCACGGGCCCCGCGCAGGTGGCCGGTGACATCCCCCCCCCGGTAACGGCGCCGAGCCTTCCGCCCAAGCCAACGCCGGCGGTACGGGCGGAAACATTCAGCGTAGTCGTCAACGAAGTGCCCGCACGCGACCTGTTGTTTGCCTTGGCACGGGACGCCAAGGTCAATGTCGATGTCCATCCGGCGATCACCGGCAACGTCACCTTGAATGCGATCAACCAGACCCTGCCGCAATTGCTCAACCGCATTGCCCGCCAGGTCGACGTTCGCTGGGAGATCGATGGCAAGAATCTCTCGGTGTTGCCGGATACGGCCTTCCTGCGCATCTACAAGATCGACTACGTCAACATGTCACGGGTCTCCGACACGACCGTAAGCGTCGCCACCGAAATCGGATCGACCGGCCGCGGCGCTTCAACCGGCGGCGGCGCGGCCGGTGGCGGCAGTAATTCATCGACGGTCGTGACCAGCCAGTCCGCCAACCGCTTTTGGGATTCGATGGCGCAGAACGTGTGCTCGCTGGTGGCGGCCACGCGCGTGATTTCGCGTGAAGAGCGCGAAGCGTCGCGTTCGCAACAGTTACGCGACCAGGAGGACCGCCTCAACGTCGCGCGTGCGCTGGCGCCCGCCGGCGCCAGCGCGGCGCAATTGATGCAGCAGGTGTCGCCCGGCGGTCAGGGCGGCACCTCGGTCGCCTTGCAAATCAATTGCACCCCCCCGGCGGCGGGCGCATCCGCCGCGACACAGATCTCGCTCAACAATCCGGTCATCGCCAATCGCGAAAGCGGCGTCCTGTCGGTGTACGCCACCCAGCGCCAGCACGAACGGGTCCAGGAATTCATCGATCGGGTCATGGGCAGCGCACGCCGCCAGGTGCTCATCGAAGCCACCGTGGTCGAGGTGGAACTCAATTCGAGCTACCAGCAGGGCATCAACTGGCAACGCCTGCAGGGCGCCGGCACCACCGGCCTGTCTCTGACCACGCAGCCGTCCGGACCGGTTTCATTGCCCGGCGGCGCCGTTCCGGGTGCGGCTGGCGCCGCGGTCAATGCCGTCACCGGCGGTCTGGCCAATCCGGGCGCGACCACGCCCGGCATGCTGCAGATCGGCTACGTCAATCCGACCTCGCGCCTGGGCAACATCGCCGCCGCCATCACCTTGCTCGAGTCTTTCGGCAAGGTACGGGTGCTGTCGAGCCCCAAGCTTTCCGTCCTCAACAACCAGACCGCGATTCTCAAGGTGGTCAACAACCTGGTCTACTTCACCATCGGCGCCACCACCACGCCGGGCACCTTGGGGACTCCCACTGTGACCACCTTCACGTCGACCCCCAATACGGTTGCGGTCGGCTTTGTCATGACGGTGACCCCGCAGATCGACGACCTCGACACCGTCGCCATCAACGTGCGCCCTACCATCTCGCGCATCATCCGCTATGTCAACGACCCGAATCCGTCACTCGCCGCCGCCGGCGTGGTCAATCCGGTGCCGGAGGTGCAGACAAGAGAAATGGAATCGATACTCAAGGTGCCGAATCAGCAGATCGCGGTCATGGGCGGTTTGATGCAGGATTCCGCCACCAACAACGAAGACTCGGTCCCGGGCGCCGGCAGGATTCCGCTCTTCGGCGAGTTGTTCCGCTATCGCAACGACCTGGTACGCAAGTCGGAACTGGTGATTTTCCTGCGCCCTGTCGTGCTCAAGGACCCGAGCTTAGACGGCGACTTCAAGGATTTTCGCGACCTCCTGCCGGGCAACGATTTCTTTTCGCGCCCAAACCCCCTTGAGCCGCCGCGCCTGAGCGGTCAGCGCACCTCCGCTGCAGGCGACAATG
>JAYVST010000125.1:0-14063 GCA_043775255.1 Burkholderiales bacterium | reverse complement strand
CGCCAGGCTGCGGCGGGTCGCGGGGTCGGCCGGCACCATCAGGTTCTTGGCTTCTTCGAGCGAACGCTGGCTGAGGATGCCGCAGCCGATGTGGGTGCGGGCGTAAGAGCACAGCTCGCGGTCGTACCCTGCCGCTTCGGCGGCGGCCTGCGCCGGACCCTCTTCGTTGCGTGCGGCCATCAACGCTGCGGCGGCTTCGCCGTGGCACCAGGCGATGCCGGCCGCCTGCATCAGCGGGTTGATCGCCACGCCTTCGTACCAGCACACCAGCTTGCCCTGCTCCTTGGCCGTGAACAGGTCTTCCCAATAGGCGGTGACCATCTTGTTGTTGAGCTTGGTGGTCTGCAGGCGGTTGGCGCGCTTCGCCGACGGCGCCGCGATGGTCATCGTGCTCATGGTGGCTTGCTCCAGGTCGGGTGCGGGAAATCAGGCGGCGGCGCGAGCCGTGGCCTGGGTCTGGTACTTGATCATTTCGACAAAGGACTCGACGCGGGTGCGCATGTTGCCGGCGGCGACGATCTCGTGTTCGGTCTCGACCAGCAGGTGCGGCACCTGGTTCGCCTCGAAGGTCGCCTTGATGCGCGGGTAGTAGAAGTAGTGCGGTTCGCAGAACTTGGCCATCAGCACGATCATCCCCTTGGCGCCGCTGGCGCGGGTGGCCTTGAGCAGCCAGCCGTCCCAGTCGGCCTTGGGGTCGATGCGAGTCGGGCAGGGCGCCCCCCAGTTGCGCCCGATGTACCAGCGCGCCAGCGCGCGCAGCGGGTCGCCGCTGGTGTCGACGTCGGTGGACACATAACGCCAGCCGTGGTACAGGTCGTCGTCGGCAACCGTCACGCCGCATTCCTCGATCATGTCCAGCACGTCCAGCTTGGGTGCCTGGCACAGGTGACCTGAAAGGTACAGCGGGACCTTTCCGGCGTTGCCGTCGCCGCTGCCCTGCAAGGCGGTGCTCAGTTCACGCAGCATCGCGTTGTGGGTCGCCTTGTCCATGACCATGCTTGATTTGACGATGTGCTGCATCGCGCTGGCGGAGAGGCTCACCGTGCCGGCGCGGCGTTGGGCGTAGAGCTCGCGGATAAGCTGGCGGTTTTCGTTGAACACCGCGATGCTGGCGTGCAGCGCCGCCTCGGTGACGGTGACACCGAGCGTCTCCTCCAGACCTTCGACCAGACGGCGCAGGATGCGCAACGCGTTGTCTTCCGACCAGGCGTCGCGCAGCGAGGGAATCAGCTGATAAAAATGCACCGGCGTCTCCGGCATGCGCAGGCGCATCATGTCGGCAGCGCTCAGCACCTGCACGCAGTGGTCGCCGAACATGATGGCGTCGACAAAGCCGAGGTCACCCTTGGCCGCCTGGTCGACCAGGCTGCGGGTGTAGCCGCAGAAGAACGGGTAGATCGAGGCGTGGCCGACGGTGATCGGGTCTTCGGACTCTTGCAGGATCACCGGCAATGCGCCGGCGGCATGCACCGCCTCGGCCGGGAAATGCATCGGAAATGAGCCCACCACCTTGCCGCCGCTACCCTGCTTCCAGGCCAGCGCCGTGGCGCCCGGCGCGGCCGCCGCTGCGGCGAATTGTTCAAGGATCGGGTGCATCAGTTGGATTCTCCGGTGGCTGGCAGCGCGAGAACATGTACTCTAGTGAGCATCACTTACTTTGTCAATGGGTGCGCCGTCCGTGCGCCGTCGGTGCGTCAACCCTCAGGCCGCCGAGATGCCGCCGTTCGGGCTGATTGCCTGGCCGGTGATGCGCGCCGCCTGCGGCGACGCGAGATAGAGGATCAAATGCGCCAGGTCGTCCGGCTGGGTCACGCCGAGATGCGCCATGCCGGCTGCTTTCTCGAACAGCTTGGCGCTGAAACCGTCGCTGGTGACGCGCTCGTAAGTGAGCGTGCCTTCTATCAGCGAGGGGGTGAGCACGTTGACCCGCACGCCGTCGCGCTTGGCCTCCATCGCGAGAGCGCGTGAAAACATGATGATGCCGGCCATCGCCGCGCCGATTACCGTTTCGCCCGGCGTCGCCAACTTGCCCGCGTCGGAGGCGATGTTGATGATCGCACCGCCGCGCTGTTCGCGCATCCACGGCAGCACGATACGGCTCATCAGCAAGGGCGCCAGCATCTGGCGTACGAGTATCGATTCGATCTCCTCGACCGGGGTGTCATGCAGCAGCCGCGGCACGACGGCCGCGACGGTGGAGTTGACCAATACATCGATTCGCCCGAGTCGATGCCGCGCCTGCCCGGCGGCGTGAAGCGCTTGTGCGGCGTCGTTGGCGTCGGCGGCGATGAATTCAACCTGGGCCGCGGGCGCGCGCGCGCGCACCGCCTCGCAGGCCCCCTGTCCGCGCCCGGCGTCGCGCCCGATCAGCGCGATGCCCGGCGCGCCCGCCAGCGCGAACTGGATCGCGGTGGCCAGGCCCACGCCGGCGGTGCCGCCGGCGATCAGTACGGCGCTTTGGGCAAGGGCGCGCGGATGCGGCCGGGACTGTTCCACCTTGCTGTCTTTCATTTTTTCTCTTGCGGGAAGATGATAAGCTAGTGTACGATCATGGCGCAAAAAAAAGCAAGACTCACCAGACAGGGTTTTCACTCTTCTAGATGAACTGCCGAGCGCGTCATTTCGGTCGCGCGTATCGAGAGTGGGACTCACCAAGTTCACCAAGAATTTTTCTGCCTGGCGCGCGCTATCGACGGGGAAGCGGATGTCGCAATTGACGGTCACCAATGCCCAAATCTTCTATGACGGCTCGATCGAAGCGGTGCGCGACGTTTCGTTCGCGGTCCAGCCGGCGCAGGTGGTGACGATCCTGGGCGCCAACGGCGCGGGCAAGAGCACCTTGCTGAAGGCGATCTCCGGCATCCTGCGCGTGGAGAAGGGCGCGCTGGTCGCCGGCAGCATCGAGTTCGGCGACCGGGACCTGTCGGCTGCGGCGTCCGACGAAATCGTGCGCCGCGGCATCGTCCATGTTCCGGAGGGCCGACGCCTGTTCGCCAATCTGACCTTGGAGGAGAACCTGGTGATGGGTGGCGCGACGAGCGGACGCGCCGAGCGCGCGCAGTCGCTGGAGCAGGTCTACAGCATCTTTCCCGATCTCACCGCGCACCGCCAGCGGATCGCGGGCTACCTGTCGGGCGGGCAGCAGCAGATGGTGGCCATCGGGCGGGCGCTGATGTCGCGCCCTGCGCTGCTGATGCTCGACGAGCCCTCGCTCGGACTCGCGCCGAAGATCGTCGAGCAGATTTTCGAGGTGATTGGCCGCTTGCGCCGCGCACAGGGCATCGGCATCCTGCTGGTCGAGCAGAATGCGCGGCTGGCGCTTTCGATCGCCGACTACGGCTACGTGCTCGAGCGCGGCCGGGTGGTGTTCGACGGTACCTCCAGCGCGCTGGCCGGCAACGCCGAGATCCAGGAGTTCTACCTCGGCGTAAGCGGGTCCGCGACGCGGCGCTCGATGCGCGACGTCAAGCATTACCGGCGCCGCAAGCGCTGGCTGTCATGAACACTCGCGTGCCCCTGCTGAGCATCCGCGGGCTGGGCAAACGCTTCGGCGGCGTGCAGGCGCTGACGGACATCTCGCTCGACGTTTTGCCGGGCACGATCGTCAGCATCATTGGTCCCAATGGCGCCGGCAAGACCACCTTGTTCAACATGATCTGCCGCTTGTACGAACCGAGCGGCGGTACGATGGACTTCGATGGTCATGACCTGCTGAAGTGCAAGCCGCACGACCTGGCCGGGCGTGGCATCGGACGGACTTTTCAGAACCTGGCTCTGTTTCGCCACGGCAGCGCGATCGACAACCTGCTCGTGGGCATGCATTCGCACCTCAAGTCGGGCGTGTTCGGCGGCGCCTGCTTCCTCGGCCGCGCCGCGCGCGAGGAGCGCGCCGCTCGCGAGCGTGTGGAGACCATCGTCGAGTTCCTCGAAATCGAGCAGATCCGCCACCAGCCGGTCTCGACCCTGTCGTACGGCCTGCAAAAGCGGGTCGAACTCGGCCGCGCTCTGGCTACCCAGCCCAAGCTGCTGTTACTCGACGAAATGGTCTCCGGCATGAATCAGGAGGAGACCGAGGATATCGCGCGCTTCGTGCTCGACCTGCGCGACGAACTCGGCATCACGGTGCTGATGATTGAGCACGACATGGACGTCGTGATGGACATCTCCGATACGGTGCACGTGCTCAACTTCGGTTGCCGCATCGCCTCCGGCACGCCGGCCGAGGTGGCCGCCGACCCGGCCGTGATCGATGCCTATCTGGGAGTCGCGCAGCCATGAGCAAGGCGAGCGGTGCGGCAGTGGAGATGGTGCGCACCACCTTGCCGCATCTGCTGCGGCACCGCGCTGAAACAACGCCTGCGCGGGTGGCGATGCGCGAAAAGGTGCGCGGCATCTGGCGTCGCATGACCTGGGCCGGGTACGAAGAGCGCGTGATCGATTTCGCCATCGGCCTGGCCGAACTGGGTTTCCAGCGCGGCGACCGGCTGGCAATCGCCGCCGACGACACACCCGAGTGGATCATAGCCGACCTCGCGACCCAGACGCTCGGCGGGGTGTCGGTCGGCATCTATCCGACCAACGCGTGGGCCGAGATCCAGTACATCGTGCGCCATTCGCGCACTCGCTTCGTCGTCTGCGGCGACCAGGAGCAGACCGACAAGGTGCTGCGCGCCTGCGACGACGAAGGCGGCATGCCGCTGGTCGAAAAGCTGATCGGGATCGACATGAAAGGCATGCGTCACTATGCCGACCCGCGTCTGATTTCCTTCGAGACCGTCAGCCGCGCCGGGTGCGGCAAACCGGCTGCCGGGAAGCTGCGCTGGTGGCAGAGCGCGCTCGAGCGCATCGGCCCGGATGACGTCGGCATCATCGTCTACACCTCGGGGACCACCGGACGGCCCAAGGGCGCGCAGTTGCGTCACGCCAACCTGCTGCATTCGGCGGACGCGCTGGCCACGACCTACGGTTTGCATGCCGACAATTACTCGGTCCTGTGTTACCTGCCGTTGTGCCACGTGGGCGAACGCATCTGCTCGATGACCATGCACCTGCGCACCGGCGGTGTGGTCAATTTCGCCGAGTCGATCGACACCGTGCCGCAGAACATCTGCGAGATCGGCCCCACGTTCTTCCTTGGCATGCCGCGCATCTGGGAAAAGCACCGTCTCGGCGCCATGATCCGGCTCAAGGAAGCGCGCTGGGTGCAGCGGCGCCTGTTCGAGCGGGTGTACGAGCGCGCCAATGCAAAGCTTGCGCGACGCGACGCAGATGCCGGCGCTGCGTCGCGGCGACCGGGCCTGCTGTCGCGGCTGGAGGACCGCCTGTACTGGCTGCTGGTGTTTCGCAGCGTGATTCGCCACACCGGTCTCGACCATTCGATCGTGCGCATCTGCGGCGGTGCGTCGGTGTCACCCGAGACCTTGCGCTTCTTCGAGGTGCTGGGGTTGCCGGTGTATCAGGTCTACGGTCTGACCGAAAGCGGCGGCATCACCTTCGCGCAGCACGCAGGCGCGCGCATGGCCGGTTGCGCCGGGCCGCCGATCGCCGGTATCGAATTCCGCATCGCCGCCGACGGCGAGATACTGATCAAGGGGCCGACCGTGTTCGCCGGCTACCTGTTCGACGATGACGCCAGCGCGCAGGTGCTCGACGCCCGTGGCTGGCTCGCCACCGGCGACGTGGTCGAGCCGGCCGGCAACGGCGAGATCCGCGTGGTGGACCGCAAGAAGGCGATCATCATCACCAGCGGCGGCAAGAACATCGCGCCCTCCGAAATCGAGAACGCGCTCAAGGAGTCGCCTTATATTCGCGAGGCAGTCATTCTCGGCGAGGCGCGCCACTTCGTCGCGGCGTTGATCCAGGTCGATCCGGAGACGGTGGGCAAGTGGGCGCAAGAGCGGCATCTGGCTTATACCAACTACCGCTCGCTCGCTATGCTGGCCGAAGTCAATGCCCTGGTATCGACCGAGATCGATCGAGTCAACGCCCGCTTCGCAAGAGTCGAGAGCATCCGCAAGTTTGCGATCCTGAAGAAGGAGCTGGACCAGGACGACGGCGAGCTCACCGCGACGCAGAAAGTCAAGCGCTCGGCGATCGAAAAGAAATTTGCCGGCGAGATCGCGCACATATACGGCGAGGCCGCGCCATGAACTACTTTTCCAGCCTGGTCGTCTCCGGCCTGGTCGTGGGTACCATGTACGGCTTGGTCGCGATCGGCTTCGCCCTGATTTTCAAGGTCAGCCGGGTGGTGAATTTCGCGCAGGGCGAAGTGATGATGCTGATCGCATTCATCGCTTACTCGGTGGCGCTGCGCACCAGTGGAAGTCTGCCGCTGGTGATCCTCACGGTGCTGGCCGCATCCATTCTGATCGGCGCGCTCATCGAACGCCTGGTGATCCGGCCGATGCTCGGCCAGCCGACTTTTTCGATCGTGATGATGACCATTGCGCTGGCCGTGCTGCTGCGCTCGATCATCGCGCTGATCTGGGGCACAGACCCCATGCGCATGCCCGTCACCGGCGCCGTCGCCATGACACCGATCGACGTTCTGGGGACGAACATCCAGCCGGCGCAGTTCGCGCTGGTCGCTGTGTATGTGGGCGCCTGCACCGGCCTCTGGGCATTTTTGCGCTTCAACGTGATCGGCATCGCGATGCGCGCCAGCGCCACCGACCCGACGGTCGCGCTGCTGATGGGCCTGTCGGTCAGCAAGCTCTACCGCGTCGCCTGGATTCTCTCGGCGCTGCTGGCCGGCTTAGCCGGGCTGCTGTTCGCCAACATCTACCACGTCGGGCTGGACATGGGCCATGTCGGCATCCAGGCCTTTCCGGCCACCATCCTCGGCGGACTCGACTCGATACTCGGCTCGGCGCTCGGCGGACTGTTGATCGGGGTGGCCGAGAACCTGGCTGGGGGCTACATCGGCTCCGGCTACAAGGAGCTCGCCGGTTTCGCGATCATCCTGGTGGTGCTGATGCTGCGCCCGCACGGCCTGTACGGCGAAAAGGAAATCGAGAGGGTCTGATGCGCACCAGAACATTCAACGAGTCCTATCGCGAACTGACGCGGCTAGTGCCCTACCGCGACACCTGGGGCTGGTACGGGCTGCTGCTCGCCGCGCTGATTTACCTGCCATGGTTCGCGCCCGCCTACGTCGCCAACTACGGCACCATGGTCTTCATCGCCGCGACCGGCGCGGTGGGCCTGAATCTGGTCACCGGCACCGCAGGGCTGATCTCGCTCGGCCACGCCGGCTTCCTGGCTGTCGGGGCCTATGCGACGGCGATCCTGATCACCGACCACGCCTGGGGACTGTTGCCCGCGATGGCGGCGGCGGGCACCCTCTCGGCGCTGGTCAGCCTGCTGGTAGGCATCCCGTCGCTGCGCCTCAAGGGCCTGTACCTGGCGATCACGACCCTGGCGTTTTCGATCATCGCCACCACCTTGATCCTCGAAAGCGGTTCGCTCACTGGTGGTTCCGGTGGCAAGACGGTGACGCGGCCCGACTTCCTCGGCATGTCGCTTGAGTCCGGGCGGGCGATCTATTACCTGGCGTTGGCGGTGGCGGTGCTCACCGTGCTGGCCGCGCTGAACCTGCTGCGCAGCCGCGTCGGCCGCGCCTGGGCCGCGCTTCACGACTACGACATTGCCGCCAGCCTGATGGGCATCGACCTCAAGCGCTATAAATTGCTGGCCTTCGCCGTCAGCGCATTCATCACCGGCGTCGCCGGCTCGGTGCTGGCGCTGCACCTGCGCTACCTCAACGTCGACAGCTTCGCCCTCATCACCAGCGTCGAGGCACTGACCATGATCATCGTCGGCGGCCTGGGCAGCGTGCGCGGCGCCGTGCTCGGCGCCATCGTCATCACCCTGCTGCCCGAGTTGAGCAGCCGGCTGTTCGATCTGGTCGGCGGGCCGATGAAGACACTGTCGTCGGCCAATGCGCCTGAACTGAAAGGTGTGATCTACGCGCTGATCATCATGCTGTTCCTGCGCTACGAGCCCGACGGCATGGCTTCGCGCTGGCAGCACATCAAGCGCTTCTGGTCCGAGTGGCCCTACAGCCGCAAGCCCGGATGAACATCTGCCAACCAGTCAGCGGAGAAGTCACCATGACCACAAGCGTCGTTCCCGGCATCTGCCGCAACTGCCTCGCCTATTGCCCGATTCTCGTCACCGTCGAGGATGGGCGCGCGGTGAAGGTCGCCGGCGACCCGCAGGCGCCGGCGTTCGACGGCTATTCCTGCCCCAAGGGGCGTGCGTTGCCGGCGCAGCACAACGACCCCGATCGAGTGCTCAACTGCCTGCGGCGCGAGGCGGACGGTGGCCGCGGCTTGATCGATTCCGCCGCCGCGATGGACCAGATCGCAGCCAAGGTGCGCGACGTTCTCGCCCGCCACGGCCCGCGCGCCATCGCGATGTACAACGGCAGCGGCCAGGTTTCGCACCCGGCCGGCGTGCCGCTGGCCAGGGCATGGTTTCGCGCCATCGGGTCGCGCATGGTTTTTTCCGCTGCCAGCATCGACAAGCCGGCCGAGTACACCTCGGTAGCATTGCATGGCAACTGGCACGCCGGCATGCAGCCCTTCGAAAGCGCGGACACCTGGATCATCGTCGGCGCCAACCCGGTCATCGCCAAGTCCAACGGCGGGCCGCTCAACAACCCCGGAGTTCGCCTGAAGGAGGCGGTCGAACGGGGCATGAAACTGATCGTGATCGACCCGCGCCGCACCGAGACCGCAAAGCGCGCCAGCGTCCACCTGCAGCCGCGCCCCGGCCAGGATCCGGCGCTGCTCGCCGGAATCATCCGCATCATCATCGACGAAGGTCTCTACGACGCCGGCTTCGTCGCCGCAAATGCCGAGGGACTCGAAGCGTTGAAGGCAAGCGTGGCGGCATATACCCCGGAGGTCGTCGCGCGGCGCGCCGATGTGCCGATGGACCGATTGCTCGAAGCTGCGCGCGCGTTCGGCCGCGGCAAGCGCGGTGGCGTCGTGTGTTCGACCGGGCCGAGTTTCTCGACGCGCAGCAATCTCACCTACTACCTCGCCCTCTGCCTGAACACGCTGTGCGGCCGCTGGGCCCGTGAAGGCGACACCGCGCCATATCCGAACGTGCTCTTGCCCGCGTTCACGCCGCGCGCGCAACCCTACGCGCCGTATCCCGTGAAGAGCGAGCGGGCGATGCGGGTTCACGGGCTGATGGAAAACGCCAGCGGCATGCCGACCGCGGCGCTGGCCGACGAGATACTGCTCGATGGCGAAGGTCAGGTGAAAGTGCTGTTCTGCCTCGGCGGCAACCCGGTGCTGGCCTGGCCCGACCAACATAAGACCGAGGCGGCGCTGAAGAAACTCGAGTTGCTGGTGGTGTTCGACTTCGCGCTGACCGCCACGGCGCGCTTCGCGCACTACGTGATCGCGCCGCCAATGTCGCTTGAAGTGCCCGGTACTTCGCAGATGGTGGAGTCGCTGAAGTACTACGGGGTATCGCGCGGCTACGCGATGCCCTGGGCCCAATACACGCCGGCGCTGGCGCGGGTACCGGCCGGCTCGGACCTGATCGATGACGGGACATTTTTCTTCGGCCTCGCGCAGCGCATGGGCCTTGCGCTCGATTGGATCAACATGCGCGGCCAGGGCGCGAATCTGGAAGGGCCGACGCAAACCATCCCGCTCGACATGGCTCGTGTGCCGAGTACCGACGAACTTATCGCGCTCTCCTGCGCCGATTCGCGGGTGCCGCTGGCGGAGGTAAAGTCGCATCCACACGGCCATGTGTACGACATCGATGTTCGGGTGCAGCCGCGCGAACCCGGTTGCACGGCCATGCTGCAACTCGGCGACGACATGATGATGGAGGAATTGCGCGCGCTGCACGCGGCAGGCGCTGCTCCGGAAACCGATCCCGCGCTGCCCTATCTGCTGGTTTGCCGCCGCACCAACAATTTCATGAATTCGATCGGTCAGTCGCTACCTCTATTGAGTGGCGGCAAGACGCACACGCCGGCCTACATGCACCCGCGTGACCTGGCTGCGCTGGGCATCGAAGGCGACGCCCTTGTCACCGTGCGTTCGCGCCATGGTCACATGCTGGCGCGGGTCGAGGCAGATGACAGTCTGCGCGAAGGCCTGGTGGCGGTGGCACATGGCTTCGGCGCGCCCATGACGCAGGCGGGAATAGACCCAGAGCTTGCGCTGGGCTCGGTCTCCCGGCTGGTCAACATGGATGAGCGCGACCCGATCAGCGGCATTCCGCGCATGAGCGCGTTGCCGGTGTCGGTGCTGGCGTTTGAACATCCGTCGGGAACCGCATGAACGCTTTGACCTCGTGACCGGACGAGGATAGTCCTTCCGCGCCACCTTGCAGATTTACCCACCCGTAGAAAAAGGAGACATGACCATGGACAGGATTTTGAAATCGATCGCCGCCGCAGCCATCTTCGCCGGCAGCTGCGCAACCCTCGCCGCCGACCCCGGCGTGACCGACACCGAGATCGTCATCGGCGGCGTAGCACCTTACACAGGGCCGGCCGGGCAGCTGGGGTACACAATCACCCTGGGCCTGCGGCTCGGCGCCGAGGAGATCAACGCCGGAGGCGGCATCAATGGCAGAAAGATCAAGGTCATCGTCGAGGACGACGAATACGTGCCGGCGAAGTCGGTACAGGCATTGCAGAAGCTGATCGACGTGCACAACGTCTTCGCGCTCGGCACCATCTCGGGCGGCTCACATGGATTGGCGATGATGCCGATCATCGAGAGGAACAAGATCCTGGTGATCAACCCGGCCGTCACCACCGAGGCGCACTACGCCGCCAACCGGCCGAACGTGTTCGGCATCGGCATGAGCTACCAGGACGGCGCCTACGAGATGATGAAGCTGGTCAACCGGCTGCATCCGAACGAGAAGTGGGGCTCGCTGGTTCAGGACGATGAGTCGGGCGCGCCGCGTGAGGCCGGCTACGATAAGGCAGTCAAGGAGCTGGGACTGAACTCGCTGCTCAAGCAACGCTTCAAGCCGCGACAACTTGACTTCTCGGCGGAAATCCTGCGCCTGAAAGCCGCCGGCGCCACCGCGTTGCACCTCGGCGGCCTCCCGGCGATAAATTCCGCGATCATCAAGGAGGCCAGGAAGCAGGGCATGGCGGTCAAGTTCGCCGGCTTGTGGACCGACCATACGCCGCCGATGATTGGCCTCGCTGGCGCCGAAGGCGACGGCATGTACATCTACGACTTCGTCCCCGCGATCACCGACAAAGTCGCTTCCGGGCCGTTCCTCAGCCTGGCCGAGAAATACCTGCCCAAGGAAGACCAGGCCAAGGCCAACCGCTACACCATGCTGGCCTACGTGACGATGAAGCTGTACGCCAGCGCCATCGCCGCCTGCGGCAAGGACGTGACGCGCGCCTGTGTCACGGCGAACATCGAGAAGACCCGAAACTTCTCCGCCGGTGTCGGCTCGCCGGTGTCGTTCGGGCCGGGGGTGCGCGTGTCCGCGCCCAGCGGCAGCCTGCTGAAGATCGACTTCGCCGGCAAGCAGTTCGTGCCGGTTAAGTAAGTGAGTGAGGTCGAGACGTTCCGAGTCCAGGTGCGCCGCCTGGCGGAAGGGAAGATCAAACCGCACGCCGGCTTGGTGGATGAGGACGCACGCTTCCCCTCGGCCTCGATCGACGCCTTCCGTGCGATGGCGCTCAACGGGCTGCCGTTTCCGCAAGCGCTGGGAGGCGCCGGCGCCGACCTGATGTCGCAGGTGATTGCCGTCGAGGAAATCGCGCGGGTGTGCGGTTCGTCGTCGTTGGTGCTTTTCATTCCCTGGGCTGCGCTGACGCCGCTGATCTGGTTCGGCAGCGAGGCGTTGAAGAACGAAATCGTTCCTGCGGTGGCCGCGGGTCGTTGCGGCGCCAGCTTCTGCCTCACCGAGCCGGGCGGCGGCTCGGATCTGCGCGGAATCAAAACGCGCGCCGAAAAAGTGGCCGACGGTTGGCGCATCAACGGCCGCAAGCGCTTCATATCCAACGTCGGCTGGTCCGAGTGGTACGCGGTACTTGCGCGCGTGTCCGACAGCAGCTTTGGCGTATTCATGGTGCATCGCGAATCGCCCGGCTTTTCGATCGGCCGGCACGAGCGCAAGATGGGCATGCGTGGCAGCCCGACGGCGGACCTGGTTTTCGAAGACTGTATCGTAGCGGACGATCGAGTCGTCGGCGACCCTGAAAAGGGCCACGCCTACATGATCCAGACCTTGACCTACACGCGCCCGCTGGTGTCGGCGCAGGCGCTCGGAATCGCGCAGGGCGCGCTCGATGAAGCCGTGACTTACACCGCCGGTCGCCACCAGTTCGGCGCCCAGGTGTCGCGTTTCCAGATGGTGCGCGGGATGGTCGCCGACATGGCCATCGCTGTCGAGGCTTCGCGCGCGCTGCTGTACCGCACGGTGGCGATCGCCGGCGAGGCGAATGACGAGCGCGCGCGCGGCTTCGCGTCGATGGCCAAGACGCTCTGTTCCGACACCGCGATGAAAGTCACAACCGATGCGGTGCAACTGCACGGCGGCTATGGCTACATGAAGGACTACCCAGTCGAGCGCATGATGCGCGACGCCAAGGTGTCGCAGATTTGGGAGGGCACCAACCAGATCCAGCGCCTGCTGGTGGCCAAATACGTCTACGACGAGCGCGAGCGGGGCTGACGGGCGCGGGGTGAGGGCGTCGCCACCACGCCCTTTTCCAGCTTCGCCGCCACGCGCTCCAGCCGGACCACGGCGTCGCCGAGGTCGTCGCGCCCCGCCGCCGCCGCCGCCGCCGGCGCCGATCGCATGCCGCGGTGAACCACGGTCGCGATGCCCTCGGTGACTTCGTCGACGGAAAAGTCGCCCTCGCCACGCAGGAAGGCCCAGGTCTGGTGCTCGATGCAGCCGAAGATCATGTCGCGCAGCAGGCCGATCGGGACATCGTTGCGCAGCTCGCCGCTGCGCACGCCCTCGCGCAGCGCCTCGCTCACCTGGGCGGTGAAGCGGCGGTTGAGGTCGAACACCGGCATCGAGCGGTAGGCCGGGTCCGGGCGCAGGTCGAGCAGGACGAAGCGGGTCAGGGCGGGCTCGCGCCGGACCACCGACAGTGCGCGCCACACCAGCTGGCGCAGCGCCTCCGGCGCGCCGCGGCCCGTCACGCTGCGATGCTCCTCGCGCAGCAACTCGTCGAACCATTGCTCGGCCACCCGGATCAGCAGGTCGCGCTTGCTGTCGAAATACTTGTAGATCGTCGCCTCGGAGACGCCGCAGCGTTTGGCCACTTCGGCCGTGACGATGCCGTCGTGGCCCGTTTCGGCGAGCATCGTCCGCGTCACCGCCATGATCTTCGCGATGCGTTCGTCGCGCGGGAGTCTGCGTGAAACGGGGCGGGGGCGCGCGGGTGACATGGGGAGCTACGATGAACGGCGGTCGAATGCGGACATGGATGATAAACTAGTGTATTAGTTTTCATCCAGGCGCGATCCCCAGCGCCTGTCAGGGAGACGAATTTCGATGGTACTCACCGACGACCAGAAAGCCCTGCAGGAGGGCGCGCGCCGCTTCGCGCGCGAGCGCCTGCTGCCGGACTACCAGAAGCGCGAAAAGATCGGCGTTCTCGACCGCGAACTGGTCTCCGAGATGGGCCGCCTCGGCCTGTTGGGCGTGGACCTGCCTGAGGAATTGGGCGGGCTCGGCGCCGACGCGGTGACCGCCGGCCTGATCGCCGAAGAGCTGGCCTATGGTGACTTCAATGTCAGCGCGGTGCCGGTGGGCATCTCGCTCAACGGCGCGATCCTGATGCGCCACGCCCAGCCCGAGCTTGTGAAGGAATGGGTGCCGCGGATGGCGCGCGGCGGCGCGGTGGTGGCGATCTGCCTGACCGAACCGCGCGGCGGCTCGGATGCGAGCAACCTGCAACTGCGCGCACGGCGCGACGGCGAGCACTACGTGATCAACGGCGAGAAAACCTCGATCACCTTCGCCGATTGCGCCGATGCGTACCTGATCTTCGCCCGCACCGGGCGGGCCGACGAAGGCGCCAAGGGGGTCACCGC
>JAYVST010000124.1:0-4634 GCA_043775255.1 Burkholderiales bacterium | reverse complement strand
GTTCAGGAACGGGCCGGAGTTGAAGGCATAGGGCTTGAGTTGTTCGTCGCGGAAGCCGTGTTCCGCCTTCAGCCATTGCCAGAAGCTGAACTGGCCGTCTTTGGAGATGAACACCGTTTGCGCCTTCTTCAGGTCGGCCCAGCTGTCCATGCCCTGTCCCGGATGGGAAATCAGCACCTGCGGATCCTTCTGGAAAATCGAGCCGACCACCACCGTGGGCACGCCGTTCTTGACGTTGTCGAATGACAGCAGCAAGTTGCCGGCCATGAGGAAATCGATCTTGCCGGCAGCCAGCAACGGCCGGTTGTTGACCTGCGGGCCGCCCTGCAGGATTTCCACATCCAGGCCAAGGCGCTTGTAGGTGCCGTCGGCTACGGCCTGATAAAAACCACCGTGACCCGCCTGCGCTTTCCAGTTGGTCGAGAACACCACTTTTTCCTGCGCGCCGCAAAACGTGGCGAACGCGAGTACCGCCAATCCTGTTGCAAATCGTTGCATTGCTGCCTCCGCGAAAGTTGGAAAACGTGAAATTTCAGGGTCGTGCCATGGCGCGCGTCCAGCCGCGCGTCTTGCCCGGATTCATCAGGCCGTGCGGGTCGGCCACCCGCTTGAAGTCGATCTGCGCCGCGTCGATCTGCTTCATGCCGCCGTCCTCGATGGTATAGACATGCGCATCGAACACGAGGCAGCCATCGGCCTCGAACTCGGCGCCGATCTCGTAGAGCCGCTCACGGTCGAAGTAGGTCACCAGGGGCAACGCGAACACCGCCTGCTCGCCGAACTGGCGCGCGAACTCATGATGAAAAAACAGTTCCTCGTCATAGCGCTCCATCTGCCGCAGTACCAGCGCCGGGTCGAACGGCGATGGATAGGCCACCTGCAGGTAGGTGAAGCTGCGGTCGACCTTGAGCGCCATCAGGGTGGTGTGGTTGTAGGCGCATTCGAAGGCCGGCGGCAGGCCGGCGGCGCGGATCGACGCCTCGTCCATGCACAGGGTCTCGACGCCGCCATGGCGGGCCGCCAGAGCGCGATAGTCGTCAAGCGACGCCGGATTGACCATCGCGAACATGGCGTCGCGGTCGGCCGGAAAACGGTCACCCAGGACACCGTAGAAGCGGGCAAAACGCCGCTCCACGGTCGTCAGAAGAAAGGTGTCGACCGCGCCGGCCGCAGCCACGCCGAACGCCAGCGCGGCGCCGTAGTCGGGAAACAACATGATGTGGTGCAGCCATTCCACCGCCGGCTTCAAGGCCAGTTCGACATGCGTGATGATGCCGTTGGTGCCGAAGGCGTGGTGTACCTTCTGGATGTCCGCCCCGGTCAGTTCGATCTCGCGCGGCACTTCCTCCACGCTGACCACGCGCAGCGCCAGCACGTTGCCGGCGTCCTTGAGGATGCCGTTGCGGATCGATCCCACACCGGCATAGCCACCGGCGATGAAACCGCCGATGGTGGCGATGTCGCGCGTGGAGGGATACATCAGGGTTTCCTGGCCGGTGGCGCGTACGGCGCGCTCGAGATCGCTGATCAGGATACCGGCCTCGCACAGCACCCGGCGCGGGCTGATGTCGACCACCCGGTTCAGGCCGGTGATGTCGAGAATCACGCCGCCTTCGAGCGGCACGCACTGCCCGTAGTTGCCGGTGCCGCCGCCGCGCACGGTGAGCGGCACGCGCAGTTTCGCGCAGGCCGCAGCCACCCGCGCCACTTCGGTCTGGTCACGCGGACGGACCAGCAAATCGCCTGCGCGTCCCTCGAGCACCTCGCTTAACAGCGGGCTGTACCAGAAGTAGTCGCGCGAAGCGGCAGCGAGCGTGGCGGGATCGTCACTGAGTTCGATGTCGCAGAGCAGCTCGCTTAGCGCCGCCATATTGTTGCGCGCGGCACCGGGCAAGTCCGCCGCGGTCGCGGCCATCAGCGCTCCCCCTTCATCTCGGATTCATGCCATTTGCCCAGGGTAAGCCGGGCAACCCAGTTGAACAGAAAGTAGATGGCGATGCCGGTGAGCGACACGAGAACCAGGGCGGCAAACATTTTCGGAATCTCGGTGCGAAAGCTCGATTCGAGGATGCGCGAAGCCAGCCCGGTCTCCTTGCCGGCCGAGCCGGCGGCGAATTCCGCCACCACCGCGCCGATCAGCGACAGGCCACCCGCCACCTTGAGCCCGGCGATGAAATAGGGCAGCGCGCTCGGAATGAGCAAATGGCGCAGCTTCTGCCAGGGGCTCGCGCGGTACAGGGTGAAGAGGTCGCGCAGGTTGTGATCCGCCGAGCGCAGACCGATGACGGTGTTGGAAAGGATCGGAAAAAACGCCACGATCCAGGCGCAGATGAGAAGCGCGGCGGTGGTGCTGTCGATGTAGATCAGGATCAGGGGCGCGATGGCGATGATCGGTGTCACCTGCAGGATGATGGCGAACGGAAACAGCGATACCTCGACCCATCTGGAAAGTGCGAATACGATCGCCAGCAGAACGCCGCCGGCCACCGCCAGGAACAGGGCGCCAAAGGTGATCTTCATGGTGAAAACCCAGGAGACCATCAGCGAACCGAGGTTGTCCCACAGGGTCTGCAACACCAGGATCGGCCCGGGCAGGATGTAGTGCGGAATGCCGTTGACGCGCACTACCGCCTCCCACCCCGCCAGTGCCGCGACAAAGATCGCCAGCGGCACGCCCCAACGCACGGCGCGGGTGTCGGTGACCGATCGATGCGCAGGCGTTGTGTCGCTCATGGCGCTGCCACTTTCATGCGGCCGCCGCGCCGGCGCCATGCAGCGCGCGCGCGACCTCGACGCACCACTGGCTGTAGCGTGGCGTATTGCGGAAAGCATCGCTGCGCGGATAGGGCTCGTCGATCGGAATGTCGGCGATCACCCGGCCCGGGCGCGCGCCCATCACGACGATGCGGCTGGACAGGTAGACCGACTCATACACGCTGTGGGTGACGAAAATGGTGGTGAAGCCCGAAGCCTGCCACACCTTCAAGGTGTCGTTGTTGAGCTTGAAGCGCGTCATTTCGTCGAGCGCGGCAAAGGGTTCGTCCATCAGGAGCAGCTTCGGGCGGGTGACCATCGCACGCGCGATCGACACGCGCATCTTCATCCCGCCGGACAACTCGCGCGGGTAGACATGGGCGAAGTCCGCAAGCCCGACATTGGCCAGTGCCGTGTCCACCTGCGCTCGCGCCTGGGCCCGTGAACAACCCTTGAGCTTCAAGGGCAGCCAAACGTTCTCGAACACCGGCGCCCACGGCATCAGGGTCGGTTCCTGGAACACGAAACCAAGCGCATTGGCATGGTCGGCGCCGACGGGCGTCTGCGGCCAGTCGATCCGCCCTCCCGTCACCGACACCAGGCCTGCGATCATGCGCAACGCCGTGCTCTTGCCGCAACCCGACGGGCCGAGAAAGCTGACGAACTCGCGCTCGCGAATGGCCAGCGTGAGGCCCTGCAACGCAAGCGTGCCGTTGGCGTAACGCTTGTCCACGCCTTCGAGGCGGATCAGGTCGCTCATCGCGCGTACGGCGCGGGCGCGGCCACCAGGGTCTGCTGCGGCAGTTGCGCCACCTCGCCCAGCAGGGCGGCGAATCGCCGGCCGACGAAGTCGAGCACAGCCTGTCCTTTTTCCGCAGTGGCCGCCAGCGCATTGCCGGCGGCGCCCTTGGGGTTTAAGTCCTGCATCTGCCACCCGAGCTTGGCGGCCTGGCCGTTGCCGAGGATCGGGTAGGCGGCCGCGCGCGCCTGGCTGCTGGAGACGAAATTCTCCGCCAAGTGCATCTCGACCAAGTGCGGGACTAAGGCCAGCATCATCGAGGTTTCAAGTTCGCCGGCATGGATGCCGAAACGCATTTCGTGATCGCTCATCAACCCCTCGGGCAGGCCCAAGCTGTACCAGTTGGTGGAGTAGACCAGCATGTCGTGTTTGGCGCGCAAGTCGCGCGCCACAATATCCATGATCGACACCTGGCCGCCATGCGCATTGAACAGCACCAGTTTCTTCACCCCGGCGGCGGCGACGCTCGCGCCGATCTCCATCCAGTTTGCGATCAGGGTGGGTGCGGACAGCGACAGCGTGCCGGGAAAACGCGCATGCTCGTTGCTCTTGCCGATCTGCTGGGTCGGCAGGAACAGCGCGCCGACCCCGGCGTCGATGTGCGGGATGGCCGCGGCGATCACCCCGTTGACCAGCGTGGTATCGACCGAGAGCGGCAGGTGCGGGCCGTGCTGCTCGATCGCCGCCACCGGCAGCACGGCGACGATGTCGGCGGCGCGCATGAGCGCGATTTCGCGGGCCGTGTAGTCGGCCCAGAAGCGGCTTTTGTAGGGCATGAACGGCACCGGAAGTGGAGCTTCGATTATAGCCAGCGCCTCCAGCGACGCCACTACGCGAATGAACCGGCGCGCCGCTACGACATTTCCTGCAACTCCACCAGCAGCATTCCGGCACTGACCTGCGCGCCATGTTCCACGCATAGCCGAATGACCGTTGCGGCCATCGGCGCGATCGACGGATGCTCCATCTTCATGGCTTCAAGTACCAGCAGGGTCGCGCCCTTTTCGACCCTCTGGCCGACACTGACCAGCACGGAGACGATGCGGCCCGCCATCGGCGCACGCACCATTCCCGCAGCCGC
>JAYVST010000123.1:0-7290 GCA_043775255.1 Burkholderiales bacterium | reverse complement strand
CATTGCCGGCATCGGCACCCTGACCAACAAGGTGCGCCAGATCGGTTGATGTTGGCGCCGCCGTGATCGGCGCGACGCCCGCGTCCCGTACGCCGGACATGTACCGGCTTGCCTTGCTCGGTCGTCGAAGCCTACCGATGCAGCGCCAGAACCCGTTGCACTGCCGGCCGCGCGGCCATGCGCCCAAAATGATCGTTCACGTTCGGAAAACGCGCGATATCCACGCTGTCGCCTTCAAGCCAGCGCGAGATGGTGAAGAGGTAGGCGTCGCAAATGCCATAGGCCGCGCCCAGCACCCACGGCCCCGTGAACATGCCCTGCTCGATCAGGGCGAAGCAGTCGGCCACGTTCTGCGACACCTTTTCCTTCAGGTTCTCGATAGTGGCGGGGTCATCGCTCCAGCGCGCGCCGCGGCCCTTGTGAGCGTGCGCCACGTGCACGGTCGAACAGAGATAGCTGTTGAAGGCCTGGGCCCGCGCGAAGTTCCACGGATCGGCCGGTGCCAGCGCGGCCGCCGGCACGGTCTGTGCGATGTAGGCGAGGATGGCGGGGGTTTCAGTCAGGCTCCCGTGTCCGGTTTGCAGCGTCGGGACGCGTCCTTTCGGGTTGACGGCAAGGTAGTCGGCGCTCTTCTGATCGCTTTTGGAAAAGTCCAGGCGCTGGGTTTCGTAGGCGACGCCGGATTCTTCCAGGGCGATGTGCGAGGCCAGCGCGCAGGTGCCGGCGGCGAAGTAGAGTTTCAGCATGGCGGTATCCTGTAGGGGGAAAAAACCAAGAATAGCCTGAAGCGGGCGCGGGCGTCGAGCGCAAGGGCGCGCGGCGGCGCCTAAAGGCGCGCGGGCGGGGACAGGGAATATGGCATTCATTCGTTGGGCATTCGCATTGCTGCTGGTGGTCGTGGCGGGGCTTGCGCTCTGGTTGTGGCAGGCGCCGCCGGCGCTGGTGCGCATCAGCGCCGGCTACACGGCCAAGGTCGTGTGTTCCGGCGTGTTCGTTTCCGGGCGTGCAGCCGAGGAGGTGTTGCGCGTCGATGTCCAGGCGCCGGGTCACCCGCTTCTGCGCCTGATGCGAGTGGCGGTTGACCGCGAGGCCGGGATCGTGCGCGCCGGCCTGGCAGGTTTTGCCGGTGGCGGCATCGCGGTGGCGCGCGAAGGCACCGGCTGCGCCGGCGTGCCCGACGGCGACCTCGCGCGTGCCCGCGCGCATCGGGCCGCTGTCGTGCCGTCCGCCGCCGCTCCGCCCGCCACTGCGCCCGCGTTGCCCTGGCCGCTGGGCGAAGCACTCGCCGTCATCGATCCTGGCATTCAGGGCCTGCTTGCCGATGCAACCCTTGTCGGGCCTGGCATGCGGGCGTTGGTGGTGGTGCAGGACGGCGCCATCGTCGCCGAACGGTACGCGTCGGGCTTCGATTCACACATGCCCCTGCAGGGCTGGTCGATGACCAAGACCGTCAACGCGGTGCTGTTCGGCATGGTCGCGCGCGAACGCCGCATCGGTGCGGACCGCGTGGGCCTGTTCGATGTCTGGCGCGGCGACGCGCGCGTCGGCATCACCGTCGCCGACCTCCTGTCGATGTCGTCCGGACTGGCGTTCGACGAAGGCTACGGCGGCGCCTCCGACGTCACCCGCATGCTCTACCTCGAGGCGGATATGGCGCGTTATGCCGCCGCCCGGCCGCAAGCGCAACCGGTCGGAAAACACTTTGCCTATTCAAGCGGGTCCGCAGTGTTGATCGCGCGCATCTGGCAGGACGCGCTGGCAAATCCGGCACGCGCGCTCGGCTACCCGCGCGAAGCCTTGTTCGGCCCGCTTGGGATGCACTCCGCAGTGCTGGAGGCCGACGCGCGTGGCACATTCGTCGGCTCCTCTTACATGTATGCCACGGCGCACGACTGGGCCCGCTTCGCGCTGTTTCTGCTCGACGACGGCGTCTGGCGCGGACTCCCACTGCTGCCCCCGGGGTATGTCGCGAACATGCGCACCCCTGGGCCGGTGGCGCCCGAGCGCTACGGCCGCGGCCAGGTATGGCTGCACGGGCCGCGCGGCGCCACGCCGGAAGGTACGTCGGCCGATGCCGGTTTCGACCTGCCTGACGATACGTTCTGGATGCTCGGGCATGACGGCCAGTCGATCGCGCTGGTGCCCTCCCGGAAACTGGCGGTGGTGCGGCTGGGTTTGACGCCCGCTACGACGGGCTACAAGCCGCAGGGGCTGCTGCAGGCGGTGTTGGCTGCCAAGGCAGGCATTGCGCGCTGAATGGGCGGGTCGGAATAATCGGGCCGGCCCGGTGTCGCGACGTTCGAAACGGGACCAACATCGCCGGCAGACTTATACTTGCGCCAAGAAGACGAGCGACAGCGACACCGGGGTGTCGTCGTGATTTTGGCGATGGAACAATGGAGAAGCACATGACCAAGGCATCGTGGGTGTACCAGTTGAAAGACGATCCGCGCGGCATCGCACGGGTGCTCGGCAAAGGCATCGAGACCAATGTATTTCCCGGCGAGCAGGCGATGCTTTCGGTGGTACGTATCGAAGCCGGTGCGCGCGGCTCGATCCACAGCCATCCTGAAGAACAGTGGGGCGTGCTGCTCGAAGGCAGCTGCATCCGCATCCAGGACGGCGAGGAAATCGAATGCGTGGTCGGTGACTTCTGGTGTTCGCCCGGCGCTTCGGTGCACGGCATCGTCGGCGGCCCTGCAGGCGCCGTGGTGCTGGACATTTTCAGCCCGCCGCGCGAGGAGTACAAGAAGGCCGGCAGCGGTTTCGGCGCGGCCAAGGTCGAGAGCCTGACGGGCGAGCATTGCGCGCCGACGTAGCGGCTGACCCAATGATCGCGCGAGCGCAGGCCAGAACAAGGAGACCGCCATGCAATTGACCCCCGCCCAGCGTGAGGCTTATGCCCGCGATGGATTTCTGCTGTTTCCCGATCTGGTGTCGCCCGCCGAGGTGGCCCTCTTGCGCGGCGAGGTCGAGCGCCTGTGGGAGGTCGAGGCCGAAGGCACCGTGCGCGAGGGCAGCAAGCGCGCGCCCAAATCGATGTTTCGCGTGCATGAGGCCGATGGCGCCACCGCTTCGGCGCCGTTTCGCGCCCTTTCGCGCGCGCCGCGCGTGCTGGGCGTGGCCAGTCAGTTGCTGGGCGACCCCGATCTCTACCTGCACCACTCCAAGGTCAACGTCAAGGCCGCGATCGAAGGGTCGGTTTGGCCCTGGCACCAGGACTTCGGCGCGTGGAACTTAGACGGCATCGAACGCCCCGACATGGCCACCTTCATGGTCATGCTCGATGACGCCAGCGAAATCAGCGGCTGCCTCTACCTCCTGCCCGGCAGTCATCGCTGGGGCCGCACCGAGGCCTATCTCGATACCAGCACCGCGTATCGCCTGTGGTCAGTCACGCCGGAAGAAATGCAGCGGCGCATGGCCGAATCGCCCGCGCCGGTGGCGATAGCGGGGCGCGCCGGCGCCTGCGCGATTTTCCATTGCAACCTGATGCATGCCAGCGGCCACAACCTCTCGCACCGCGACCGCTGGCAGGTCTATTTTTGCTTCAACACCTGCGCCAACCGTCCGCGCGACGTCGCCAATCCGCGCCCGGACTTCGTGCGTTCGCGCAACTGGTCGCCGCTGCAGCCGGTGCCCGACACGGCGGTACTGGCGGCTGCGGAACCAGCGCTGACCAACTGATTTCGCGAAAGTCGCCATGGATACGCTCCTGCCGCAAGCCGCTCGCATCGCCGCGATTCTCAAAGCGCGCAAACAGACCATCGCGGTGGCGGAGTCTTCCGCCGGCGGCCTCCTGGCGGCGACGCTGCTCGCAGTGCCCGGCGCTTCGGCCTACTTCTTAGGCGGCGCAGTGGTCTATACAAAGCGCGCGCGGACCCTGTTGATGGGCACCTCCGATGCGGACATGACGGGCTTGCGCTCCTCATCCGAGCCCTATGCCCTGCTGCTGGCGCGGACCTCGCGCGACCGATTTGGCGCCACCTGGGGGCTGGCCGAAACCGGCGCCAGCGGGCCGTCGGGCAACGTCTACGGCGACGCCGCGGGACATACCTGCGTGGCGCTGTGCGGCGCGGACGAGCAGGTGCGCACGCTGGAAACCGGCAGCGCGGATCGCGTGGCCAACATGCGCGCGTTCGTGCGTGCCGCGCTTGACCTGTTGGAATCGAAGCTCGGATGAAGCTCGGTTGAAGCGGGTCGGACGCTTGCGCGATCCCGCGCGAGATCGATGCGCCGAAGCGATCGATCGTTGCCACTTGCATGACAGCCTCGTCCGAGGCAGGTTTTTGTCATGCATCTTGTAGCGCCGAACAGTCGCGGGGTTCGCCTAGCGCGCCGCGTTGCGTGCTTCGTAGGCGCGGTCGAGCTGACGTTGAGCCGCGTCCACCGCGGCCTGCAAGTCGGCCTGGCGCTCGGCATAAGCCGCGCGCGTTCCGGCGCGGCCGCCGACGCGATCGCCCTCGTCCATCTCCGCGCCGGCAGCACGGCGCGCCTTGGCCGCTTCCAGCGCACGGGTGGCTTCGCCCACCTGGGCGTCGGCTGATGCGATGGCTTCGCTGCGCCTGGCGAGCGCTTGCGTGGCCGACTCCTTTTCGCGCCGCATCTCGGCCTGGCGTTTCTCATCGATCGGCTGCGCCGGTTGCGGTTCGCGCACGGTGCCCAGCAGTTTCGCGTTGGGCAGGTTTTCACTGGTGTAGACGATGCGGCCGTCGGGCATGCGGTATTTGTAGATGGCTTGCGCGTGGGCTGCGCCCAGGGCGCAGAGGCTCAGAAGAACGATTGGCGGGATGCGCTTCATGGCGAGACTCCCTTTGGTGGACGTCGATTTGGTGGACGTCGAATTGGACCATACCGGGCTGACATGGTTGCCCAGGAGATTGCGCCGATGCTTGCACGATGGGCGCCGGTCCGCCGCCGCCATTTGAAATCCTGCATACTTCAAGAGTCAGCGTCCGCATCGAACCGGCGCGAAAACAGGAGACATGAGCATGAAATCGACAACTCTCGTGCCGATCGCGGCGCGCCTGGCGGTGGCCGCACTGGCGCTTGCACCTTTATTTTTGCCGTCCGCAGCCCAGGCCCAGGCCTACCCGACCAGGAGTATCAGGATCGTCGTGCCGTTCCCGGCCGGCGGCACCACCGACATTGTCGCGCGCCTGGTGGCGCAACGCATGGGCGAGACCATGGGACAGTCGGTGACGGTGGAAAACCGTGGCGGCGCCGGCGGCTCGCTGGGGGCCGACGCGGTGGCCAAGGCGCCGCCGGACGGCTACACCATCCTGATGCACAACATCACTTTCCCGCTGGCGTCGTTGTCTCTGGCGCTGGCCGGGCGCTCGCCCTACAACATCGATACCGACTTCGCCGCGATTTCCAACGTCGTCAATGTGCCGCTGGTGATGACTGCCCACCCGTCGGTGCCGGCCAAGGACCTGCGCGAACTGGTGGCGTTGCTTGGCCGGGACAAGAGCCTGCAATACAACTACGGTTCCACCGGGCCCGGATCGTTCATGAACGTGGTGGGCGAATCCTTGAAGCGCGAGACTAAGATCGAGATGACGCATATCCCGTTCAAGGGCGCCGCGCCGCTCAAGCTCGAACTCTTAGCCGGCCGCGTGCAGGTCGGCGGTGACCAGCTGTCGTCTTCATTGGCCGAGATCCGCAAGGGCACCTTGAAGGTCTTGGCGACCAATGCCACGGCACGCATACCCGCGTTACCCGATGTGCCGACGGTGCGCGAACTGGGGTACCCGGCGATCGAAGCCAACGGCTGGAACGGCCTGTTCGCGCCGGCGAAGACCCCGCGTGAAGTCGTCGAGCGCCTGCACAAGGAAGTCGCCGCGGCCGTGCGTCATCCGGAGCTGGTCAAGCGCTTCAACGATCTCGCGGCCGAACCGGTGGGTTCGACGCCGGCCGAGCTCGACGCCCTGTTGCGCGGCCAGATCGCGCAGTTCCGCCCGATCTTGACCGAACTCAAGCCCTCGGTCGAATAGCGCCTGCGTCCGGCGGTTGCGCCGGCCTGCGGCGCAACCGCTACTTTGTGGCCGGCGTGGCGCTCCAGCCGCCGCCCAGCGCCTTCATCAGGTCCACGCTGTAGGCCAGTACGGCCTGCCGGTTGCGCACCGCCGCCAGTTCGGCTTCGTTGGCCGTGCGCTGCGAATCCAGTACTTCAAGATAGCCGGAATAGCCCGCCGCATGGCGGATGCGGGCAATTTCCAGTGCGCGCCGCGCTGCAATGGTCCGCGCGGCCAGGTTGTCTTCGCTGCGCCGTCCCATCTCGAGGTTGCCCAGGGCGTCCGCGACTTCGCGAAAACCGGTCTCGACCGACCTCTGGTAGCCGGCCACGGCCTGGCGCGCGCGCGCCTCGGCCTGCTCAACCCGCGCGACGCCGCGCCCGGCATCGAACAAGGGCAGGGCAAGCCCGAAGCCGAGCGACCAGATGCGTGCCCCGCCCAGCAGCAGATCGCTGAAGGCCGCGCTCTGGCCACCGTAGCTGCCGGTGAGCGAAACGGTCGGGAATAGGGCGGCCTTGGCCACGCCGATGCGCGCGTTGACGGCAATGAGCGATTGCTCGGCCGCACGGATGTCCGGGCGCCGTTCCAGCAGTGCGGAGGGCAAGTCGGCCGGCGGCAGTGGCGGCAAAGGCAGGGTGAAAAGGTTGCCGATGGCGACGCTTGTGCCCGAACGCCCGGTCAGCTGCGCCAATTGATGCTCGACCACCTTGCGCTGGCGCGCCAGTTCGTCCAGTTGCACAGCGGCGTCGGCGCGCACGACCTCGGCCTGGCGCTGTTCCAGCTCCGGCGCCACCCCGCCGCTTACCCGGTCGCGTACTACCTGCAATGCTTCCTCGCGCGTGGCCAGGGTGGCGCGGGTGAGCGTGATTTGCGAGTCCAGCGAACGCAGTGCGAAATAGGCCTGGGCCACCGTGCCCGCCAGGGTTAGGGCGACGGTATCGCCGGCGTAGCGGGTGGCGAGCGCCTGGGCGCGCGCGGCTTCGACACCGCGTCGCAGGCGCCCCCAGAAGTCGAGTTCGAAGGCCGTGGACGCCGCGAGCCGACGTTCGAGGCGAATCCGCGGCACCGGGTTGGGCAGGGCGGTAAGCGCGGACACGCGCGACTCCGAATTGGCGAAGCCCAGATCCACCTGCGGGTAGAACCCGGCATCGACTTCACGCAAGGCCGCATCGGCTTCTTCGAGCTGGGCGGTGGCTATGCGGATGTCGGCGTTGCGTTCCCGGGCCGCCGCCACAAGCTCGTTCAAGATCGGGTCGTTGAATGCGTTCCACCA
>JAYVST010000122.1:0-10900 GCA_043775255.1 Burkholderiales bacterium | reverse complement strand
CAGGCGCTTGAGGCCGGGAATGTCGAGCGAACCGTCGTCGTTCATGGGCGTGACTATCGCCACGATACTGCCGGAAAACCTGGTCATGTGAAGCCCCGCGCGAAGGTCTTTGCGTAGCCCCGTATTCTAACCCAGCAGCCCCGGCGGCCCGCGCGGCCAGGGGCGCAAATGCGTTGCAAAATGCTACCGCGCGTAGCTCCCGGCCGAAGTCGCCGGGAGTGCCGTCGGCGGATCTCCCGGTGCCACCCGGCGCGCGCAAATGCGCTCGATGACCGCAGGACGCGGATCCGTCACCTGACCGCTTTCAAACGCCACCACGGCGAGGCCGGCGCCGCGCGCCAGTTCGAGCAATTCGCCTTCGCGCAGCAGGAAATCGGGGTTCGACGGTTTCCCCAGCGCTTCGTTGCCGACACGAAAGGTCTCGTAGATCAGAATGCCGGCCGGCGCCAGCGCCGCCGTCAAATGGCCCAGCAACGGCCGCCACAGGTAGTTGGTGACCACAATGCCGGCGAAAAGACGACCAGGCAACGGCCACGGCCCGCCTTCGAGGTCGGCTTCAAGCGCGGCAACCCCGTCCTGCAGGCGCAGGGCGGCGAGCGCGCCGGCGTCCCGATCTACCGCCAACACCGCATGGCCGGCGCCGGCAAACAGTCGCGCATGGCGACCATGGCCGGCGGCCAGGTCGAGAACCGCGCCACCGGTTGCCACCAGCGGCAGGTGGCGCAAAACCCAGGGCGAGGGCGCGTCCGCAGCGCCATGGCCGGCGCCGCCCGCGCGTTCGTGCGTCCGCATGGGCGCGCTCAACGTCCGCACGGGCGCGCTCAACGTCCGCACGGGCGCGCTCAAAACGAGGAACCCGGTTCAAGCAGGAAAGCGGCTTCTTCCGCCGTGCTGGCGCGCCCGAGGATGGCGTTGCGATGTGGAAAGCGGCCAAAGCGCAGGATCACCGCCTGGTGCCGCAATGCATAGTCGAACGCCCCGGCGAACCGCGCGTCAACAACCAGCGTGCGCATCAGGCCGACGCAGGTCTCCTGGTCTTCGACATTCTCGCTGTGTTCATAGGGCAGATACGCGAACCAACGTCCCACAGGCGGCAATTCGCCATCCCAGGCGCGTGCCACCATTGCGCGCGCGTCCGCCAGCGCCATCGCGTCGGCGGCAAACGCCTGTGGTCGATCGCGGTGCAGGTTGCGCGAAAACTGGTCCAGCACGATGATGCGGGCCAAAAGCGAGCGCGGCGTTCGATCCCAGTCATCCAGACGGCCGCGCATGGCATCTTCATGAAGGTCGCCGAAGCGTGCACGGATCGCATGGTCGAAAGCGGCGTCCTTGCGAAACCATTCGGGGCGCGGATTGCCGTGGACCGGCGCGGTCGGCGGGCCGAACCAGAAGTCAAGAACGGCATCCGCGCTTTCAGTGTCGGGCATGGCGCATCCTGTCGGGCCGGTGGCGGGTACGGTATCCTACCTGATCGTCCGATTCGCGCGAAGCGCAGCCGCCATGCCATCTCCCCCATTCGACCTGTCGGGCAAAGTCGCCGTCGCCACCGGCCGGACTGACTTCGCGGATGATGGCGTGACCATCGCCTGAGCGCGCCCATGCAGGCCACAGCCTTACTTGCCATCCTCGCAGCCGCAGTCGCCGTGGCGCTGGCCATCGTGGTGCTATGCGATCGCGCACGCCTGGCGAAATTCGATGCGCTGCAGCGCATCGGGCCGCTTACACTTTCGCGCGACGACGGCGCAAGCCCTGCGGCACGCGCAATCCACGAAGGCTGGGCACAGGTTTTCCAGCAGATGATTCATTCGGCCAACGACGTGTTCTGGGAAACCGACACCGACCATCGCTACAAGAATATCCTGTACCGCGACAGCGCCGCGCGCAGTTTCGATTTCGACGACCTGCTGGGCCACGCCCCATGGGAGTCCCCTTCGATTGGCGTGACAGGAGAAGCATGGGTCGGCTTGCGCGCGGACATGGATGCGCACCGCACGTTCCACGAGTTCGTCACCGGACGCATCGACCGCCAGGGCGTGTTGCGCTTTTCCTGCGTCAGCGGCGTCGCGGTATTCGATGGGAGCGGCGCGTTCCAGGGCTATCGGGGCGCCAGCCGCGACTACACAGGCATCCGCCAGACCCAGGTGCAACTGGAAATCCGCGATACCGTCACGCACATCCTGGCCGGCGCCGCGCGCCTGTCGGAAGCCTTGCCGGCGATTCTGGAAGCGGTAGCGCGGCCCCTCGGCTGGCAATTCGGCGCGCGCTGGATGCGCGATACGCGCAACAACACCCTGCTGTGCGGCGAAACCTGGTCCGAGCCGATCGCGCAGTCGCTGGCGGATGCCTCACGCGCCCGGCGCTTTCCCATCAGCGCGCACGACCTCATCAGCCGTGCCTGGACCACCCAGACGCTCGCCAGCACGCTCGATGTCGGCCAGGACATCGACTTCAACCGGCGCGAACAGGCCCTCGAATCAGGCCTGCATTCGGCATTCGCCTTTCCGGTCATAGTCCAAGGTGAAGTGGTGTGCGTGCTGGAATTCCTCGGTCCCCATGTGCAGCAGGCCGATGCCCTGATCGAATCGCTGGCCGGCTCGCTGGGCAGCCAGTTGGCGCTGTTCTGGCTGCGCCGCGAGGCCGAGGCCCGCCTGACCTATGCGGCGACCCACGACGCCCTGACAGGACTGCGCAACCGCCTCTCGTTCAACGCCGAACTCGACCGCGCGATCCAGCGCGCCAAGCGCAACAACTGGCGCTTGGGCCTGATGTTTGTCGACCTCGACGGCTTCAAGCAGGTCAACGACCGCTTAGGCCATCCCACCGGCGACGCGGTCCTGATCGAAATCGCCAAGCGTCTGAAGAACAGCCTGCGGTCCTCCGACACTCTGGCGCGCATGGGCGGCGACGAATTCGTCGTGCTGCTGGAACAGACCGGTACCGACGGCGAAATCGCCGAAGTCGCGCAAAAGCTGCTGGCGGCGATCAATGCGCGGATCGACGTCCTGGGCGATGCCACGCCGGTTTCGGCTTCCGTCGGCGTCGCCATCTATCCGGTGGACGCTGCGGACCAGCAAGGTCTGCTCGCCCACGCTGACAGCGCCATGTACCGTGCCAAGGAATCGCGCGAAAGCCGGGTCGTCTTCTACCGTCCACCGCAAGCCGAATTGCCGACCTACAACCGCAGCCTCGATGTCGCGGCCGCGATCGACGCCGCCGCCAGTTCGATGCCGTCCACCGACGCCCCCGTGGTCTGAGAGCCTGTCAATATTTCTACTGCGCGGCCCGATCTCGGGTCTGTCGGTTTTGGAGCAGTCGCGACAAGCGCTCCTTCGGTCGCCGTACGGGAGTACGGCTACGCTGCTCGCCCCGACCTCGACCCGCTCGCTACGAAATCTTCACAGGCTCTGACTCGCCGTTTTTCCGGACCGGAGTCGGCGTGCGACACACCTGTCGGATCGGAGTCGGCGTGCGGCGCACCTGTCGGACCAGAGTCGGCGTGCGGCGCATCTTTCGGACCGGCGCACCCTGGTGGCCGGTGGATGGGCGCCCATGCGACAGTCAACGCGACCCCAGGCCCAGCTTGAGCGGCACCACCTTGCCGCGCGCCTCGGTTTTTTCCGGCGTCGGCCGCGATACCCGCGCCGGATCGATGCCCGCGTCCTTGAGCGCCGCGGCGATCGCGCCGGAACGCTCGCCCGCCAGCGTCTGCAATGCGTCCGGCGCCAACGGTTGGCTTGCGGCCAGGCGCGCGCTGATGGCATTGTAGAAAGCGCCCGGATCGCTCACCGAGGGCTCGCCCTGGGCCAGGTTGATGGCGCGGCGCCAAACCGGTACGGGTTCGTTTTTGGCCGCGCCGGGAACCGCCTGGGACGCCAATGTGCCGGCATCGGCGCCGACGCGCAGTTGCTCGAGCGCCGGTGCGCCGTGGCGGGCGCCGAATACATCGCGCAACGCGGCGCGCTGCGCACGATCGGCGATGTCGAGCGGGCCGGGTTCCTCTGCCGGCGCAAGTTTCACTCCGGCACGGACGAGAATTTCACGCCGCATCGCCTTTTCGCGCAGCACCGGCGCGTCCGCCTCTTCGCTGTACTGGCCGGGCACGGCCAGATTCAATTGCGCACGCTTGCCCAGCACCTGCGCCACTTGGCGCAACTTCTCGCGCTCCGGCGGCAGGATGGCGGCGCTGCCGGGGTCGAAATCGATCGACTCCAACTTCGCTCCGTCGCCACCGAACAAGGCGCCAAGGGCGCGAAACGGCGCCGTTACGATCCTGGTCAGGACATTGACCAACGCTTTCCACACGATGGCGCCATAGCTGAACTGCGGGTCGTCCAGACTGCCCGAGATCGGCAGGCCCAAGTCGATGCGACCGTCGCTGTCCTTGAGGATCGCTATCGCCAGTTCCAGCGGCAGCTTGAGCGCGTCCGGACTGTCGACCCGCTCGCCTAAGGTCAACTGCTCGATGACGACCTGATTGTCGCCCTCCAGTTGGCTGTTGCGCACCTTGTAGTTGAGATCGAGCGATATCTTGCCGGCGGCGATCTTGTAGCCCGCGAACTTCATCGCGTACGGCGTCGCGGTGGTCATGTCGATGTTGCGGAAGATGACGCCTACGTCGGTGTTGTTGCGCGGGAAAAACGGGTTGAGTTCGCCACGAATGCGCGCCAGACCGAACTCGTCGACCCGGCCGTCGAGTTCGAGCTTGCTGCGAGCAACCGGGTTGGTGGACAGGCCGGTGATCACGCCGTTCAACTCGTGGATCTTGGCGCCGAACTGCGGGCGCAGGCTCAGGTCCTCGAAATCGAGCTTGGCATTGACCACGCGCAGGCGCCGCAGGGTCACCGGAAACGGGTCAGCCGGCACTCCAGCCGCCGCTCCCGGCAAGGGCGGCGCAGGCCCTGCGGCCGGTAAGGGGGGCGCAGGCCCCGCTGCCGGCGGCGCAGCCGAGCCTGCTACCGGCGGCGCGCCGGCATTGGCTCCGGTAGCGCCTGGCGCCGGCGCTGCCGTGCCCTCGCGGGCCGGCGCTTGGACCAAGAGGCGTGTCGCATTCAGGCTGCGGTCAGCTTCAATCAGCAACTGCGCCTGCAGACCATCAAGCCGGAGTTCAGGCACCTCCAGCGTGTCCGGCCCGAGTTCGAGGATGACGCCCTCGGCAGCTGCGCCCTTGAGCGCCGCGAACTGCTTGCCGCCGTCTTCGGCCAGCAGCAGGTCCGACAGGCCCAGCGCGCCGGCATAACGCAGCCGCGGCGCGCCCTTGACGCCCACCTGCAGCCTGCCATCGGCATTGAAGGCGCCGCGCGCGAGCGTCAGTTTCACCCAGCGCGCCAGGAGGGGCTGCATCGGTGCAAGCGCCAGGTCGTCGACCCTGAGTGCCGTGTCGACCATGCCGAATGCGGGCACCACGCGCCCTTTCGCGCGCACGGCGCCGCCTTCGCGCAGCTTCAAGGCGGCTTCGAACATGAGCGGGTCCGCCATATTTGAGGAAACGCCCACGAGCCGCGCCCCGGCCTCCTGGGCGCGCAGGCGAATGCCGCTGCCCTTGTCTTCGAAGTCGGCGCTGACGCCGCCGATATCCACCGTCTTTATGCCGACCTTGAAGGGCGCAGCTGCGGCCCGCGCGCCGGCCGTGCTGGCCGCGCTTGTAACACCGGCCCCCGGCACGAGGTCCAGCAAATTGAGCCGGCCTGCGGCGTCGAGCAGCAGTTTCAGCTCTGCGCCCTTGAGCCATGCGCGCTCGGCCAGGAGGCTGTTTGCCGCCAGGTCGAAGCGCGCACCGGCGATGCCGATCTCGCCCAAGCGCAATGGCGCATCCGACTTGTCGTTCGCAGTCACTCCCGTGACGGCGAGTTCCGCATCGCTGACCAAGACCTTCAAGCCGCCGGCCGCCTGCGAGGCCTCCAGCGCCAGCTTCAATGCCACACGGCCGATATCGAGCTGCAGCGGCTTGGGCGTGGTCAGATCTGCATAGATCAGGCCGAAATCGTCGAGCGTAAACCGTTTGACCACCACTTGCCAGGGCGAAGCAGCAGGCGCCGGCCCCGATCCGGCAACGGGCGGTGTAACCGTCGCGAGAGACTTGCCCGGCGTCAGCA
Organism: Burkholderiales bacterium; assembly: GCA_043775255.1. Classification (GTDB taxonomy): domain Bacteria; phylum Pseudomonadota; class Gammaproteobacteria; order Burkholderiales; family JAEUOS01; genus JAEUOS01. The sequence continues at coordinate 4,808 of JAYVST010000122.1, read as the reverse complement.
CTGACAGCAAATCGATCTGCCCGCGGGCATCCCGGCGCAGTGCAAGGTTTCCACCGACCAGACCAACCGACTCCACCACCCACTCCCCACGGGTCATGTTGCCTGCGACACGGCCGATTCTGAAGGCGGCCAGTTTCAACGCCGCATCCTTGCCAAGAGGCGAGCGCACGGCAACATCGGCCAGCGCGATCGATTCGACCGCGAGGTCGCCGCTGGCCGCGTTGCCGGCAATCGGCCCGATCACCACCGAGGGAAGCGCAAGCGCCAGCTCTTTCGCCCCGTCCGGGCGCACGGCGAGGCCGGCAAGCTTGATGCCGGCGACGGCGAATTCCCGCTTGGTCAGGCTCGCATCGATCGCATCGATATCGAGCGCGGACAACATCACCTCCGGTGCGCCGGCGCCGCCGACGCGCAGATTGAGTTCGGACAGCTTGAGCGCAGCCTTTTCAACCTCGAATGCAAACTTGCCGTCGGCATAGGCGAACTTGTAGGGCAGGGTCGCACCGAACTTGCCGGAAGCCAGCGTGACCTCGGCAAACGGTTTGACGTACTTTGCCAGCTCGGGTAGGGAAATCGCTTCGAGCAGTAACTGCCCGCGGCCGGCAATCGGATTCAGTGACGCCTCGCCCTTCCAGCGGATGGCGCCGCCGCGCGCGCTGGCGGCCGAGAGGGTGTACGGACCATTGTGGTCCGGCAAGGTCGAAAGGTCACTGATGGCAAACTCGATCGGCGTAAAGCTGTTCGAGTAGCCGGCGCGCCGGTCGTCTATGTCGACCCGGCCCGCATTGAGCTCGAAGCGGTCGATCGAGACGCGCGGCAAGGGCTGCTTTTCCTTCGGCGGATCGCGATTGAGCGCAGCAATGAGCTGCGCCAGATTGAAGCGGCCATCCGGCGCGATCGCAAGAATGAGTCGCGGCGCGTCAAGGCGCACCAGGGCCAGATGCCAGGTACGCCGCCACAATGAGGACCATTCAAGATCGATCGCCAGCGTCCCCAGACCGATCATTTGCTTGCCGTCCGGTTCGGCTAAGCGCAGGTCGGCGGCTTCGACATGCAATCTGAACGGATTGAAACGCAGCGCGCCGACGGTGACGCGATGGCCGAATTCGCGCTGCGAGATGTCCGGCAGGTGGGTTTTGACCAGCCAGGGCGCCAGGGCAAACCCCGCGGCCGCATACAAGGCAAAGAGGCCGATGGCGATTCCTGTCACCCATAGCAAACGCCTCGACGCCGTACCGCGCGGGCGTCGCACCTGATTTTCCACTGCCGTCATCGCGCATCACCTTGTGGGGCAGAAACACGAGCCGAAACAAGTGGCGCGCGTTGCCTGCAACAAGGCGATTTTGCACCAGACTGTGAATAACGGCCGCGCGCGTGCGGCAACCCGATACGGGAGCCGGACTCACCCTTCAGGCTGCGCCGCCGGCCAAGAGCAGCACCAGGAGGCCGGACGCCAATGCCGTTCCCAGCCCGGCAAATACAGCTAAGCATAGCGCCGGCAGCAAGTCGCGCGCGAGGTCGAAGCCCTTGATGCGGATCTGGGTGGTGGGCATGGTGCGGTTTTCCGGTTTGGTCGACATGCCGGGAGTAGAACGTGTCTCGCTGGTTGAACCCTGCGCGACTTCGGGCCGTGTTGCGACCAATCATGGCAACAATATGACCTTTGCTCCACCCTTGTGTCGCGCTCTCCCGCTTCTGCTATCTTGCCCCGTCACCGGAACCAGAAACGAAAGAACGCCGCATGGCCAAACGCATCGCGCTGATCGAGGACGACGCCGCCATCCGTGCCAACTACGCCGAGGCGATCAAGCGCCATGGCTATGAAGTGGCCACCTTCGCCGCCCGTCCCGAAGCTTCAGCCGCCTTCAAGTTGCGCTTGCCGGAGCTGGCCATCATCGACATCGGCCTGGGCCAGGAACCCGATGGCGGCTTCACCCTGTGCCGCGAATTGCGCGCAGCCTCGGCCACCCTGCCGATCATCTTCCTGACCGCGCGCGATTCCGATTTCGATGTCGTTTCAGGCCTGCGCCTAGGCGCCGACGACTACCTCACCAAGGACATCTCGCTGCCGCATCTGCTGGCGCGCATTGCCGCGCTGTTCCGCCGTGCCGACCTGGCGCGCGAACCGCAAGCCGCCGACGATCTCATCGAACGCGGGCCGCTGACGCTCGACATGAAACGCTTTCTCGCCCTCTGGCGAGGCAAGGAAATCGACCTGACACTCACCGAATTCTGGATGGTGCATGCGCTGGCCAAGTTTCCCGGTCACGTCAAGAACCGCGACCAGCTCATGGGCGACGCCAAGATCGTGGTCGACGACGGCACCATCACCTCGCACATCAAGCGAATCAGGCGCAAGTTCGCCGCTGTCGATCCCGCATTCGAAGCGGTCGATACGGTGTACGGCATGGGTTACCGCTGGCGCGAGTAGCGGCGCGCCCCGCCCTTGGCTTCACCATGGATCCACGAAGCGCCTCCCCTTGCCGCGTCGGCGCGGCGCGCGGCGCGCGGCTGCCAGGCCGCTGACCAGCCATGCGCGCGTCTGTGCCGGGTCGATCACGGCGTCGATTTCGAGAGTGGTCGCCATGCTGATCGCCTCCCCCTTGCGGTACTGCTGGTCGACCAGTTCGCGGAACAACGCATCGCGTTCGCGGCCCGCCGGCATGGCCAGGAGTTCCTTGCGATAGCCCAGGCGCACCGCACCCTCCAGACCCATGCCGCCGAATTCGCCGGTCGGCCAGGCCACGTTGAAGAGCGGCGCGTCGAAACCGCCGGCGGTCATCGCCTGTGCCCCCAGGCCATAGCCCTTGCGCAACACCACGCTCAAAAAAGGCACCCTGAGGTGTGCCGCCACCACGAACATCCGGCACACATGGCGCACCTGGGCGCGTGCTTCGATGTTCGGGCCGACCATGAAGCCGGGCGTGTCGACCAGCGAGACCATCGGCAGGCCATGCGCGTCGCACAATTGCATGAAACGCGCGGCCTTGTCGGCGGCATCGGCATCGATCGCGCCGCCCAGGTGCTGCGGATTGTTCGCCATCAGGCCGACCGCGCGCCCCTCGAAGCGGGCAAGCCCGGTGAGAATGCCGAGACCGAAACCGGCGCGCAATTCCAGCAACGACCCGGTGTCGACCAGACCGTGCATGACTTCGCGCACGTCATAGACGCGCAGCCGGTTTTCCGGCACTGCGCGGCGCAGAACCCGCTGGTCGGCGCTGCCCCAGGCGGCAAGGTCGCCCTGGAAGCAGGACAGATAGCGTTTGGCGACGCTCACGGCTTCCGCCTCGTCTGCCACCAGCACGTCGATCACGCCATTGGGCGCCTGAACTGCGGCCGGGCCGATCTGCTCTGGCAGCCAGGTGCCGAGACCGCCGCCTTCTATCATCGCCGGGCCGCCCATGCCGATGTTGCTGGCGGCGGTGGCGATGATCACGTCGGCGCAGCCGAGCAAGGCAGCATTGCCGGCGAAGCAGCGTCCGTGCACGATGCCCAGCACCGGCACCTTGCCCGAAAGCGCGGCAAACCGGCTGAACGTATGGTTGTTCAGGCCCGCCACGATCGGCATGTCGACGTCGCCGGGACGGCCGCCACCGCCTTCGGCGAACAGCACCACCGGCAGCTCGAATCGATGCGCCAGCGCCAGCAGGCGATCCTTCTTGTGATGGTTGCGCCAGCCCTGCGTGCCGGCCAGTACCGTGTAGTCGTAGGCCAGGATCGCGCAACGCGATTTCTCGGCGCCGAATGCACTCTTGTTGACCGTGCCGATGCCGGTCACCATGCCGTCGGCCGGCGTGTTGGCGATCAGGTCTTCCATGCTGCGGCGACGCGACTGCGCCGCGACCGCAAAGGCGCCATATTCGATGAAATCGCCGCTGGCTGTCCCAGCGGCGTCCAGACCGGCGCGCGGCGCCAGCTCGCACAGGTCGGCGATGTTCTCGCGTGCCGTGCGTCCGCCCTGCGCGTGGCGACGGTCGACTGCGGCCGCTCGGCTTTCGTCTTGCGTAAACGCTTGACGCGCGAAGAGACGCCCCAGGTCGGGGCGGATGTGGTCAGGGTCCTCGGGAGTTTGCGCAACGATGGCGACGTCCTGCTCTCCGAGGTCTTCGAGAAGGAAAAGCGCCTGCCCCTCGGTTACGGTGTCGCCCACGGCGGCGCGGATTTCCAGCACCCGCGCAGACGCCAGGGCGAACACCGGATGCTCCATTTTCATCGCCTCGAGCACGGCCAGCTGGTGGCCGCCGGGCACTACGTCGCCGGGCGAAACATTGAGATGCACCAGGCGCGCGGGCATGCTCGCGCGCACCAGCGGGCGTCCAGCATCCTCAGGCGGCGCAGGCGATTGCGGCGCGCCGCAGCTCACGGCAGCCGCAACAGGTGAGGACGCCCGAATGCGATCGGCCTGCACGAGCAACCCGGCCAGGTGCGCTTCGACAAAACCGGTATCCACCTGCTGTGCATCGAACTCCGGGCGCTCGGCAATGGCGCGCAACAAGGCGATGTTGGTGGCGATGCCTTCGACGACGAATTCCGCCAGCGCCCGGCGCGAGCGCCGAACCGCGGCGGCAAAGCCGTCGCCCGCATGCACGATCAATTTGGCCAGGAGCGAATCGTAGTGCGGCGAAGGCGCCTGAGCTTCGGCGCCGTGGGTGTCGATGCGGATGCCCGGCCCTCCGGGCAGGTCGAAGCGCGTCAGCACTCCGCCGGATGGGCGCGCGTTGCCGGCAGCGTCCAGGATTTCGGCATTGATGCGCCACTGGATCGCGCACCCGCGCGCCATCGGCGGCGCGGCCGGGTCGAGCCCGAGC